>CAMNQO010000058.1 GCA_946549475.1 uncultured Bacteroidales bacterium | reverse complement strand
AAAAGCATTCAGGGCCAGCACGATGTCGATTTCATCCGCCCCGTTCTCCACGGCCATGCGGGTCTCGAGCCGTTTCACCTCGCGGAAGGACTGGGAAGCCGGGAAAGCGCCGCTGACGCACACGATGCGCACGCCGGGAACTTGCAGACGGTCTTTGACGACGGCGGCGAAGTTGGGATAGACGCAAAGGCCGGCCGGCAGCGGAAGCCCGGGGAAGAGGCGGGGAAAGTCGTTGACTTTTTGGACGAACGCTCCGATGGAGGCGGGGGTATCCTGACTCTTAAGGCTGGTCAGATCCATCAGGGACAGACACACTCTCACTGTGTCCGTCGCCGGTGATTGGGAGAGGTTGGTATTCATGATTGTCAAATATCCAGGGTTTGTCGCCGATGGAATCCACATAGATAAGGACGGAATCGCGCAGATGGAAAACATCGGGATGATCCATCGGAGAGAGGGCGAAACGCCATTGCGGCTTAAACGCCTCCCGCGCCTTGTCTTTGTCTCCGAGCGACTGCCGGCGCTTGATCTCGGCTTTGATTTCCGCTTCCCGCTTCTCGAGGATTTTCATCGTTTTCTTGACGATTCGGGCATAGCGGTCCGGATCCCGGAGATACTCCTCAACCGTGATACGGTAATCTTCCACCTTATACCCATGCCGCTCCAGAATGGCTCCGTAGAGAGAGGCAGAATCCAATTCGTGCCGCAGACGCCGCTCCGTCACCCATTGGTCGGCCAGGAACATATCCGCATAGATCTCTGCCAACTTGTCTTTCGGGATGACACGCCCCCGATGGGAACACGAGAGCAAGGCGGCCGTCAGCAAGAGGAAGAGAAGGAAGCGTTTCATCGGCAGAACGGTGTAAAACTCAACGCAGGGTCGCGCCCCATTCTCCGCCCAGGCCGGCGAGAATCTTGCCCATGATCTTCTCGACATCCTGGTCAGTCAAGGTCTTTTCGGTATCTTGCAGGACGAAACTCATCGCATACTGTTTCTTTCCCGCCGGGATTTTGTCACCCTGATAGACATCGAAGAGCGTGACATTCTTGAGGGTCTTCTTGCCGGCGCGGACGGCGGTACGACGCAAATCGGAATAACGCACATGGTCGTCCACGAGCAGGGCCAGGTCACGGCGGACTTCGGGATAACGGGGCAGTTCCTTGAACAAAATCTTGATGCGCCTGACCAGTTCGAAGAGGGCGGGCCAGTTGATTTCCGCAGCAAAGACGGGCTGCTTGATGTCGAAATCACGCAGGATCGTGCGTTTGATTTCGCCCATGACGGCCAGGGGCGTCTCACTTCCGGGAAGCAGGTAGCGCACCCCTTCGGCATAAATATCTTCGGGGGCGGCATCGGTGGCAAAGGTGTTCAAATCGGCCCCGATGCGCTTGAGCAGCAGTTCGAGATAGCCTTTCAACTGGAAGAAACTCCCCTTCTGAGAGTCCAGACGCCACATCTTTTCTTTGGATCCGGTCATCATCAGGCAGAAGCAACTGTGTTCTTCGTAACTGGCGAGCGTACGGCCGTCTCCTTCGGGCTTCATCGCATACACATTGCCATATTCGAAGGTCCGCAGGTTGAGAATCTGATGGTTGATATTGCGGGCGATGACTTCCAGACCGCCGAAAAGCAAGGTCTGGCGCATCACGTTCAGGTCGGACGACAAGGGGTTGAGAATACGCACGCAGGCCGTTTCGGGAAAAGTCGTCAGACCGGTATAATAGGCGGATTTGGTCAGGGAGTTGTTCATGGTCTCCACAAATCCGTTGGCGGCGAGAAAATCGGAAATGCGGTTTCTCACGGCCTCGGCTTCGGGATGCACGGTCGGGTTGACCGAGGTCTGCATCCTTTCCGGAAGTTCGATGTGGTTGTAACCGTAGATGCGGAGGATTTCTTCGACCACATCACATTCGCGCTCGACATCAATCATATAGGAAGGCACTTCTACCAGGGCTCCGCAGACCTGTCCGTCCGCGTCCTTGCGACGCTCGACGAAACGATAAGCCAGACAGTCGAGAATCCGCTCGATGGTCTCCGCCCCGATTTGTTTGCCGATGAAGCGCTGGATGCGGCCGTAATCGAGTTCCACACGCTTGCGGGCAATGTCCTCGCTATAGACCTTCTGCATCGTACCGCAGACTTTGCCGCCGGCCATCTGCTGGATGAGGGTGACGGCCCGGGCCGCCGCCCATTCGAGAATGAGAGGGTCGCAGCCCCTTTCGTAGCGGAAAGAAGCATCCGTCTTCAGGCCGTGGTGCTTGGATGACTTGCGGATGAAACCCGGGTTGAAATATGCGCTCTCGACAACCACATCCACCGTCCTGTCGCTCACGCCCGACTGCTCGCCGCCGAAAACGCCGGCCAGACACATCGGCTTTCGGGTGTCGGCTATCATCAGGTCGCTCGCGGCCAGCGTCCTTTCCACCCCGTCTAGGGTGACGAATTTTTCGCCTTCTTCCGCCTGACGGACGATGATATGACCTCCCTCGACCATTGCCTTGTCAAAGGCATGGAGAGGCTGTCCGACTTCCATCAGCACGAAGTTGGTCACATCGACGACATTGTTGATGGGGCGCAGGCCGATGCTCAGCAGGCGCTCCTGCAGCCACTGGGGAGAGGGGCCCACGCGCACGCCCGTCAGGGTCGTGGCCGTATATCTGGGGGCTCCGAGGGGAGCGTCCACCTGCACGCCGACGGGCTCGCCGGACACCTGATTCTCGGCAAAAGCCTCGACGGAAGGGATGTGCAAGGCACACGGAATACCCCGGTATCTGAGAAAAGCATACAGGTCGCGGGCGACGCCGATGTGCGAAGCGGCGTCCACCCGGTTGGCGGTCAGTCCGATTTCGATGACGGCATCCGTCTTGAGATGGAGGTAGTCTTTGGCGGGCGTACCGGGAACAGCGTCCGGGGACAGCACCATGATGCCGCTGTGGTCTTCACCGATGCCCAATTCGTCCTCGGCGCAGATCATGCCCAGGGACTCCACGCCCCGGATTTTGGATTTCTTGATTTTGAAATCCTCTCCCAGCACGGTCCCTACGGTCGCGAGCAGCACTTTTTGTCCGGCCGCCACATTGGGGGCGCCGCACACCACCTGCAACAGTTCCCCTTCGCCGGTATTGAGTTTCGTAATGTGCAGGTGGTCGGAATCGGGATGTTCCGTACATTCCACCACTTCGGCCACAATCACACCTTTGAGCCCTCCGGGTATCTGCTCCACTTCTTCGAGGGCATCCACTTCGAGCCCGATGGAAGTCAATGCCTCCGCAATCTGCCCGGGGTCGAGTTCACATTCGAGGTACTCTTTCAACCAATTGTACGAGATTTTCATATCTGTTGTTACTTTTTTATATCCTCCGCAGAAAACAAGTTCTCCACATATTCTTTCTTGTCGAAAACCTTGAGATCATCGACGCCTTCACCGACACCGATGAATTTGATGGGAATCCGGAACTTGTCCACGATGCCGATGACTACGCCGCCTTTGGCGCTCCCGTCCAGTTTGGTGACCGCCAGCGAAGTGATGTCCGTCGCTTTGGAAAACTCACCCGCCTGCTGGAATGCGTTCTGTCCGGTCGAACCGTCCAGCACCAGCATCACATCCGACGCACCCTCGGGAATGACTTTCCGGATGACATTTTTAATCTTGGACAATTCGTTCATCAGGTCGATGCGGTTGTGCAGGCGGCCGGCCGTATCGATGAGCACGACATCCGCCCCCTTGGCGACAGCAGATTTCACGGTATCATACGCCACGGAAGCCGGATCCGACCCCATCTGCTGCTTGACGATGTCCACGCCGGCCCGCCCGGCCCAGATGGTCAACTGGTCCACGGCGGCTGCCCGGAAGGTGTCGGCAGCTCCGATGATGACCTTCTTGCCTTCGGCATGCAGACGGGAAGCGATTTTGCCGATGGTCGTGGTCTTGCCCACGCCGTTTACGCCCACGACGAGCACGACATAGGGCTTCTTGCTGAAATCGAACCGGCTGGAGAAATCCGGCTCCACATAAGCGTCGGAGGAGCCGTTTTCCGGGCGGTCACCCGCCTCAAGGTCCACGTCGAGCAGGGCGGCGATTTCTTCGCGGAGCATCGCTACGAGTTCGTCCATCGACATGTACTTGTCACGGCTCACCCGCTCTTCCAGATTGTCGATGATCTTCAAAGTCGTGTCCACGCCCATATCCGTGGCAATCAGCGCATCTTCGATGGCATCGAGGATGTCGTCGCTGACGGTGGACTTCCCGGCGATCGCACGGGACAGCCGTTCAAAAAGTCCGGCCTTGGTCTTCTTAACGCCTTGATCAAAAATTCCCATAACTTGCAAATATAGTCAAATTCCGGCGATTTTAGGGGTTTTCGGCAAAAAATGACTATTTTCGCAGGACATTTGGCTTTTCGCGGGAATGACGGGACCGATGACCACTGACCGATACAAGAGTATTGCCGCCCCGGCGGAAGGGTTGTTCAAAGACAAGGGCAGCCGTTTCATCGCCTTTGCCCTGCCCGTTTCGGGGGAAGAAGAAATCAAAGACGCGCTGGAGAGGCTCCGCAAGGAATATCACGACGCACGGCACATCTGCTACGCTTACCGCATCGGTGCGGACGGAGGACGGGAGACGATGCGAAAGGCGGACGGGACGACAGGACGGGAGAGCGGCGGAAAAGTTGACGGGAAATGGCGCATCAACGACGACGGCGAGCCGTCCGGAACGGCCGGGCGCCCCATCCTGGGGCAGATCGACAGCCTGGACCTGAGCGATATCCTGATTGCCGTCGTCCGCTATTTCGGGGGCATCAAACTGGGTGTCCCCGGTCTGATCAACGCCTACCGCAGTGCCGCGGCCGACGCCTTGTCGAACGCCAGCGTCATCGAAAAAACAGCCTGCGAAGTCCTGACGGCCACCTTTTCCTACGAGAAGATGGGTGAAGTGATGAAACGGACCAAGGGCGGCGATATCCGCATCCTGGATCTGGCCGTAGATACCCCCTGCCGCATCACCCTCTCCGTTCCGCAGTCGCAGGTCGTGTCCATCCGTCAATCCCCCTGGCTCACTTTTGAGGAATAGGCCCTTCCCGGACCAATACCTTCACGCGCAGCCCTACCCGTTCCAGACCTTGAGGTATTCCTGAAGGGCCCACATCTCGTCGCGGTATTTGGCGGCGGAGGGGAAATCGAGGGCGGCGGCCGCTTTTTTCATATTGCCTTCCGCCTCCTTGACGCATTTTACGACCTGTTCGCGGCTCATCGCCCGGATGACGGGGTCTTGCAATACAGCCGCCAGGTCGGCTTTGACATAGCCGTCCACACGGGCGGCGGCGCCTTCACGCCGGGAGTCAAGTCCCAGCCCGACCGACACTTTGCCGTGGCCGAGTTCGTCGGGCGAAGGGATGTACGCCGGGTCGTCGTAAGATGTGGCCGCGCTGGTGCGGCCTTTGGAAGAAGCGACCAGCACATTGCTGTGGGAATGGATCTGCGTAGGCGTGATGTGATGTTCTTCGTTGTACGCCAGTTGTTTGCTCCGGCGGCGGGCCGTCTCTTCGAGGGTGCGGCGCATGGAGCCGGTAATCGTGTCGGCGTACATGATGACCAGACCGTTGACATTGCGTGCGGCACGGCCGGCGGTCTGCGTCAGGGCCGTATCGGAGCGCAGGAAGCCCTCCTTGTCGGCATCCAGGATGGCCACCAGCGACACCAGGGGGATGTCCAGCCCCTCGCGCAGGAGGTTGACGCCGACCAGCACGTCAAAAAGACCGTTCTTGAAATCTTCGATGATTTCCACCCGCTCCATCGTATCGACATCGGAGTGGATGTAGCGGCAGCGGACACCCATCCGCTGGAAATAAGCGTCCAACTCTTCCGCCATCCGCTTGGTGAGGGTCGTCACCAGCACGCGCTCGTCCCGCTGCGCCCTTACGCGCACTTCTTCCAGCAGGTCGTCCACCTGGTTTTCCGTCGGACGGATTTCGACGGGCGGGTCGAGCAGACCGGTCGGCCGCACCACCTGTTCCACGATGAGCCCTTCGGATTTGTCCAGTTCGTAGTCCGCAGGCGTGGCGCTGACGAACACGCGCTGCCCGGTCAACGCCTCAAATTCATCGAATTTCAGGGGCCGGTTGTCTGCGGCGGCGGGCAGGCGGAATCCGTAGTCTATCAGGACGGATTTGCGGCTGTGATCCCCTCCGTACATGGCACGGATCTGGGGAATGGTGACATGGGACTCGTCGATAAAGGTGATGAAGTCGTCGGGGAAATAGTCCAGCAGGCAGAAGGGGCGCGTGCCGGCGCTGCGTCCGTCAAAGTAGCGGGAATAGTTTTCGATGCCGGAGCAGTAGCCCATCTCCTTGATCATCTCCAAATCATATTCCACGCGCTGTTTGAGGCGTTTGGCCTCCAGCGTCTTGCCGATTTCCTCGAAATAGTTGCACTGGTCGAGCAAATCGCTCTGGATCTGGCTGACGGCCAGGGCGCTTCTTTCTTTGGTGGTGACGAAGTTGTTGGCCGGGTAGATGCTGACCTCCCCGATCTCTTCGATACGGGCGCCGGTGACCGGGTCGATGATGAAAATGGCATCGATTTCATTGCCGAAAAACTCGACCCGCACGGCATTCTGCCCGTAGCCCATGCAGATATCGGTACTCTCTCCGTTGACCCGGAAACAGCCCATCTTGAACTCCCCTTCCGTGCGATTGTAAAGCGCATCCACCAGGGCATACATCAGCGTGGTCTGCGTGATGCGCTGGCCTCGGCTGAGGTGGATGGTCTGGTTGTGGAAATCCTCGGGATTGCCCACGCCGTACAAGCAGGACACGCTGGAGACGACAATCACATCCCGGCGGCCGCTCAACAGGGAAGAAGCCGCCGAAAGCCGGAGTTTTTCGATTTCCTCGTTGATGGAAAGGTCTTTTTCAATATAGGTATCGGTCGTCGGCAGGTAGGCTTCGGGCTGGTAATAGTCGTAGTAGGACACGAAGTACTCCACCGCATTCTTGGGGAAAAAGGCTTTGAACTCGCCGTACAACTGGGCGGCCAGCGTCTTGTTGTGGCTCAGGATGAGGGCCGGCCGTTGCAGCCGCTCGATGACATTGGCCATGGTGAAGGTCTTGCCGGAGCCCGTCACGCCCAGCAGCGTGATATTCTCCACGCCGCCGGACAAGGCTTTGCAAATCCCGTCGATGGCCGAAGGCTGATCCCCTGCCGGGGCGTATGTGGAAACCAATTGGAAATTCATCGCTGTCCTCCCGGACCGCAAAGGTACTATTTTAAGAAACAAGAAAAAAGTAATTTTTTTCTTCATCAAAATTTTCCAGACCGTTCAAAGCCACCGGCCCCTGGAAAAACGGCCAAATTCAACAAAAATGTTCGATTTTGGCCGATTTTCTAGACGGGTAAAAATTATTTTACTATCTTTGCAACAACCCATTAGAAAAAACATGAACCCATCATCAGTCATTGGAAGAGAAGAAGAACTTGCTACCATATCAAGGCTCTACAAATCAAAAAAATCTGAGTTTTTAGCCATATACGGCAGGCGTCGCGTCGGAAAGTCATTCCTGATAGAAGAAGCCCTTGAGGGCAAAATGTCATTTATGGCTGTCGGTTTATACTTAAAAATCAACAGCGGCAACCCCGAAAAAGTAGAATCGTATCGTCAAGTACAGATCAAACACTTCTACAATAGCCTGCTGGAATATGGCTTAGAAAAAGATGGGTCCCCCGAACCGACCAACTGGTTAGACACCTTGGGGTTGCTAAAAAAACTCATCCAATCCAAACGCACACGCCGAAAGGTTATCTTCATCGATGAATTACCCTGGCTCGCCGGGCCTCAATCATCGGAACTACTGAGCGAACTGGGTCACTTTTGGAACTCGTGGGCCAGAAAACGCAAAGATGTCTTCCTCATCGTGTGCGGATCTGCCACCAGTTGGATGATTGACAATGTTATGCGGGATTACGGCGGTCTTTATGGAAGAATTACCGAATCCATTTCTCTCAAACCTTTCACATTGGCAGAATGCGAACGATATTGGGAGTATCGAGGGTTTCACCTCTCCAGGTATGAAATCGCTCTCACATATATGGTTATCGGCGGAGTCCCGTTTTATATGGACAGATTCCGGCCGGACAGAACGATGGCGGACAACATCAACTCCATCCATTTCAACAAAGACCAAGCACGACAAGAGTTCAAGGATGTGTACACGGGTCTTTATTCAAGTTCGGACATTTATATCAATGTAATCCGTCTGCTGGGGAAAAAATTCTACGGAATGACGCGGACAGAGCTACTGAAGGCCGTGGAGAAGAAGGGTGGCGGACACTTCTCCGATGTTTTGGAAAACTTAATAGATTCCGGCATCATCAGAAGTTACTCCCTCTACGGAGGCGCCCGCAAGCAAACGGTCTACCAACTCGTTGATTTTTTTACTCTTTTCTATCTTCGGTTTGTCGAGAACTCAGACGCCACTTCCTGGCGTTCAGTTCAACGGAGCAAGCCCTTCTATTCTTGGGCGGGACACTCCTTCGAGTTGCTCGTCACGGGACATATCCAACAACTGGCCGACGCTCTCAGAATAAAGGAATATGAGACTCCCTTCAGTTGGAGTGGAGAGACCTCGGATGGGGAGGGGGCGCAACTTGACCTTATTGTCCCTGCGACTGCAGAACGTGCCTACTATATCTGTGAAATGAAGTTCTCCGAAGGGAAATATACCCTCACAGACGAAGATGCAGAAGAGTTTGCCAGGCAGATTGACGCTTTGAGGAATTCCGCCATCCATAAGCCCAGCCATTCCATCTATATCGCCCTTGTCACATCCTTTGGCGTGACGGACTCCAAACACCGGTCACACATCAACGATATCGTTGTCATGGATGATTTGTTCAGATAATAATTGCTTACTTTTTACATTATGAAACGGAAAGGGATTTTATGGGGCGTGGTACTGCTGATAGTCTTGTTGGCGGCATTGTTTGTGAGTTTTTCCCAATGCCAGGGAAGGAAGGTGTCCGGGGAGACCGAAGCGGCGGAGCAGCGCGACACCGTCTATCCGCTGGGATTTCTGACGGACACGCTCGACCTCAAAAGCGGGCGGGTCAGGAACGGGGAGAACTTCATGGGGCTGCTGATGCGGCTGGGACTGTCCGGAAAGGAGGCCTGGGCGCTCTCCCAATCGTGCCCGGACAGTCTGTTTGACGTACGGAAGATGCGGGCGGGAAACGACTACGATGCATATTATCTGACAGAGAGGCCCCGGACGGAGCAAGAAGAGGCCGGCGAAAATCTCGTACCGGATGCCGGCGCGAAACCCGGGACGGATGACGGCCGGCGGCATCTACATTATCTGG
>CAMNQO010000057.1 GCA_946549475.1 uncultured Bacteroidales bacterium | reverse complement strand
AGCAAGGACCGGGGTGCCGTGCTGTTCGAGAAATGCTTCTTTGCGGCCAATTCCTGCACCAACGGCGGAGGTGTATGCTGGCAGGACGGCGGCTCTTCGGTCCGTTTCACCGATTGCTCCTTTGTCGGCAATTACGCCTCCAACGGCTCGGCCGGCGCGCTCTATGCCAACGAGGGCGCGGACAACCTGATGCGGGTGGAGAAATGCCGTTTTTCCGGCAACAACAGCGTCACCTACAACGGCGGCAGCATCCACATCCGGGGCAACGCTTCCGGCTCTTCCGTCCTGCATTGCAAGTCCTGCACCTTTGAAAATGAATTTACGACGGCCCGGGGCGGCCTGATTGCCCTGGGCGGCAATGCGGCGCCGCTGGCCACTTTTGAAGACTGTGTAATCTCGGGCTGTCACGCCGGCGAGAATTGCGCGGTGTTCTATGCCTATGCGACGAACGGGAAAGTCTATTTCAATGCATGCCGGTTCGAGAACAACTATATCAACGGAACTTATGGCAGCGAAGGCTGTCCCGCAGCGGCCGGCACCTTTATCGGACTGAACAACTGCGCGGTGCGCGGCAGCCATCTCGAGCGTACGGGCGCCAACTCCCAGCAATGCTGCTGGTACAATATCGGAGCCGGAAAAATGTTGTTCTCCAATTGCTCCCTCATCGGCGTGCCGACGGCTTCCGGCGAGGAGATTCCCACCTATGGCCTGGTCCGGCTCAACAACAATGCCGCCAATGTCCGTTTTGTGAGCAATATCATCGTTTCTACCCTCGACCGGGGATGCGGTATCTTCGGCGGCGACACCCAGACTTCGTTGACGGTCACGGGCAGTTACAACAAGATGTCTCCCGTCAAGACGCAGAAAGAAGGGACTTTCACCTACACTTCCGGCGACGGGGACGACCTGGCGGTCTATGCTTCCGCTTTCCCCGGCCTGACCTGGGGCGAAAACGGATGGGCCTGGAACGGCAATTATTCCGGTACGGCCCCGCTGGCGGCGACGACGGCCGTCAATACGGCCATCCAGGCTTTCGACACCGACTTCCACGCCTGGCTGAACGGCATCGGTGCCTTGGGCAAAGATATCAGGGGAAAAGACCGGGGAGCGACTTCCTGGCCGGGTTCTTACCAGAATTAGTGCGTTATGAAAAGATATTTGACTATCATTCTTTCCTTCTTCCTGTCGCTATCCGGGACCTTGCTGGCGCAGAATGTGCGTGTACAGGGAGTCGTGACCGATGAGCAGACGAAAGAGGGAGTCATCGGAGCCTCCGTCCTCGTCGCGGGGACGACGACCGGTACCATCACCGACCTGGACGGAGCCTTCTCTTTCCAGGCCCCGGCCGGTGCTGAAATCGTCGTCAGTGCGGTCGGATATGCCGACTACCGTTTCAAGGCCGGTGCCCAAAGCGGCGAACTGGCGATTGCGCTTTCTGCTTCCGCCGAATTTCTCGACGATGTCATCGTCGTCGGATACGGCTCTGTCAAAAAAGAGAATCTGACCGGTGCCGTGGACCAGATTTCTTCCGACGTTTTCGAGGGGCGTCCCTCCAGCAGTGCCACGCAGATGCTGGTCGGTTCCGTTCCGAACCTCAACATTACCCTGGCGGACGGCAAGCCCGGGCGTACGGCTTCCTACAACATCCGGGGTACGACCTCCATCGGCGGTGGCGGCAGCGCCCTCGTGCTGATTGACGGAGTCGAAGGCGATCCGGCCCTCATCAACCCCAACGACATCGAGAGCGTGTCCGTGCTGAAAGATGCCGCCTCGGCTTCCATCTACGGTTCCCGGGCCACTTACGGCGTGGTGCTCATCACCACCAGGAATCCGGACAAGAACAAGGAGAAATTCTCGCTCTCCTATACCGGCAATGTCTCTTTCATGCAGCCGACGGCCGTGCCGGACGTGGTGGACGACGGTTATGTCTATGCCCGCATGTTCTACGACGCCTGGTACAATTACAACCGTTCCCAGCCGACGGGCATCAACAAGTCCCAGGCTTTCTCCCGTTCCTGGCTCGATGATTTCCGGAACCGCAAGAAAAACGGCATCACCCAATCGACGACGGTGGACGAGTCGGGCCGCTATGTCTATTACGGCAATACCGACTATTACGATGTGTTGTACAAGGACCATGTGCTGGCCCATACCCACAACCTCTCCGCGAGCGGGACGGCAGGACCGTTGAGTTATATCGTGTCCGGCCGTCTGTACAACTACGGCGGTCTGTTCAATTTCAACCCCGATACCTACCGGACGATGAATATCCGGGGCAAAGCCAAGGCCCAGATTCTCAAATGGCTCTCCCTGTCGGAGAACATGGAATACACCTACGAGAAGCAGCACATCCCTTCCGCCTACAGCGGCGAGGGCGGCGGCAACTTCTGGCGTTCCATTTCCGACGAAGGACACCCTTCTTCCCCCGTGTTCAACCCGGACGGGACGATGACCAAGAGCGGTGCCTACGCCATCGGCGGTCTGGTGAGCGGCAACAACTACAACGACCGTCTCATCAAGAATTTCAAGACGACGACCGCCCTCAAGGCCGAATTTTTCGACAAGACCTTCCGCGTCAACGCCGACTTTTCCTTCTCCTCCCGGGACAAGAACGAAAGTTACAAGCGCACGGTCATCAGTTACAGCGACCAGCCCGGGGTCATTTCCTACATCGGCACGCCTTTCACCGGGGATTCCTTTACGGAATATTATTCCACCCACGAGTATCTGGCCACCAATGTCTATGCCGAGTACGAAAAGACCTTCGATGAAAAGCATTACTTCAAAGGGCTGGCCGGTTACAACTACGAGAGCCGCAAGGACAAGACCGGCACCTTTACCCGTTCCGGACTGCTGACTCCCGACGTGACCAACATCAACCTGGCGGTGGGGGAGGATGTCACGACGGCCTCCAGCGATACCAAATGGAATGTCGCCGGCTTCTTCGCCCGTATCAACTACGCCTACGACAACCGCTACCTGCTGGAACTCAACGGCCGGTACGACGGCTCCTCCAAGTTCCCGACCTATTCGCAGTGGGGCTTCTTCCCTTCGGCTTCCCTCGCGTGGCGTCCTTCGATGGAACATTTCTGGCACATCGACCCCAAATACATCACCAACCTCAAACTGCGGGTTTCTTACGGCGAACTGGGCAACGGCAATGTCGCCGCCTATTCCTTCCTGGAGAAATTCTCTTTCGGCAACATGACCGGCTATCTCCTGGACGGTGTCAACAAACTCCGTTATACTTCCATCCCCACGCAGATTCCGGACAACCTGACCTGGGAGACGGCGCAGACCCTCGATGCCGGTCTTGACTTCTCGCTGTGGAACGGCAAGATCAATTTCACGGGCGACTGGTATGTCCGCCGCAGTTACGACATGTTTACGGTCGGTCCTTCCCTGCCGGACACCTACGGGGCTTCCGCGCCGAAAGGCAACTATGCGGACATGAGTACCTACGGCTTCGAACTCTCGTTGAGTTACAACGACTCCTGGATGGTGGGCAGCGCTCCGCTGAACTTCGGCATCAAGGCCACCCTGGCGGACAGCCGGTCCTTCATCGACAAATACAACAACCCCACGGGCGACCTGGGCGATTACTATGTCGGCCAGGAAGTGGGGGAAATCTGGGGCTATGTCTGCAACGGCCTCTTCCAGAACCAGAGCCAGATTGACGACTATTATGGTCCGGGCGACCCTTATGTCAACACCAAATTCGCCTATTCCAGCGGTTATGTCGTCTCTCCCGGCGATATGATCGTGGAAGACCTCAACGGCAACAAGATCATCGACAGCGGCTCCAATACCGTGACCGACCCGGGCGACCGGAAGATTATCGGCAACTCCTCCGCCCGTTTCCTGTATTCGTTTACCGTCAACCTCGAGTGGCACGGCGTGTATGCCTCCGCTTTCTTCCAGGGCGTGGGCAAGCGGGACTGGTATCCGAGTGCGGAGTCTCCGTTCTGGGGGCAGTATAACCGCCCTTACAACCAGGCTCTCAAGTGGATGATAGGCAACTACTGGACGAAAGACAATCCGAATGCCTACCTGCCGAAATATACGGGCTATTACCAGCCGTTCTTCCACGGCCATGCCAACTCCCGTTATCTGCAGGATGCGTCCTACCTGCGTCTGCAAAATCTCCAGGTCGGCTGGCACCTGCCCAAAAAATGGCTCGAACCCATCCGTCTGAGCGGGGTGAGCATCTATTTCTCGGGCGAAAACCTCTTTACCTGGTCGCCGATGTACAAGTGGACGCGCGATTTCGATGTCGTGACCGTGACGCAGAAGTCCGACGGCGACATCAACTCGGACAACAAGGGCGACGGTTTCAACTATCCTTCGATGCGTACTTTCAGCATCGGTCTTACCATTACCTATTAAACAAAGGAGATGATGACGATGAAAAAGATAACGATATACCTGACCGCCCTGGCGTCGTGCCTGTCCGTTTTCTCCTGTTCGCTGTACGAGAAACCGGAAGCCTATGCCAGCAAAGAGGATATTTTCGCGTCCGAAGACGGCCTGCAATCCTATGTATGGTCCTTCTATCGGGTGCTTCCCTCCCTGGCCAACATCCCGGTCTGCGAGAGTTCCTGTGTGGATTATGCGGCCTGCCGCAGTTTCGCCGCCTATTACAGCGAGGATGCCTATACGGCCGAGACGCCGACATCGTGGAGTTGGAGCGCCCTGCGCAACATCAATTATTTCCTCGACGGACTCCAGAGCGAGGTCTGTACGGTCGATGCGGAGAAAAAGAAGCATTTCGAGGGCGTTGCCCGCTGGTTCCGCGCGTATTTCTATTACGACAAACTCACCAATTACGGGGCCGTGCCCTGGTATGCGCATTGTCTGGACAACCTGGACTTCGATGAGATGTACAAGGACCGGGATTCGCGTGATGTGATTATCGGCCACACCATCGACGACCTCAATTTTGCGTGGGAAAACATCACGACCGTCTCCTCCGAGGGCAATTCGCTTGTCTCCAAGTATGCCGCGCTGGCCCTCAAGTCCCGTGCCTGCCTGTTTGAAGCGAGTTACCGCAAGTACCACGGCGAGTCCGGCACGCAGTTTACGGTCAAAAAACTCTATGAAGAGTGTATCGACGCCTGCAACAAGTTGATGAGTTCGAATGTGTTTTCCCTCAATACGACGACCGTGAGCGATGCCTATATGAACGCCAATTCCATCGGTCCCTACCGCAGCCTGTTCTATTCGCGGGAGATCCTGACCAACGAGGTCATCCTCGGGCGGGTGGCTTCCAAGGCGGAAAATGTCCGGGGCGAAGCCAACTGGCGGTACAATTCCGGCTCCTACGGCAACAGTTACTGCCTGTCCCGCGCCTTCGTCTTTACCTATCTCAAGACGGACGGTACGCCTTTCACCGATCAGGCGGACTACTCGACCGTCAGTTTCAAGAATGAGTTCAACAACCGCGACGCCCGTCTCCGTCAGACCGTCAAGGGCCCCAATTATGCGATGTCGGGCGGCTCGGCCTTCGACAAGGTGGCGGATATCGTCAACAATGTCGCGCCGACCGGGTATCATCCCATCAAGTTCGTCGAGGATGCGACGAGCAAGAACAACAAGGCCGACAACGAGAACAGTTACCCGATCATCCGTTATGCCGAAGTGCTGCTCAACTATGCCGAGGCGCGGGCGGAAATCGGAGCGCTCACGGCTGCCGACTGGACCAAAACGGTCGGTGCCTTGCGCACGCGTGCCGGCATCAGTGCTTCCAGCGCGGCCGTGACGCAACTGCCTGCGACGGTGGATCCGTATCTCAAGGCGATGTTCTATCCCAAGGTGACGAATGCCTGGATCATGGAAATCCGCCGCGAGCGGGCGATCGAACTGGTGTATGAAGGTTTCCGTGTCAACGACCTCAAGCGCTGGGCGGAAGGCAAACGCTTCGAGACGGTGCCCTGGACAGGAATCCACATTCCCAACCTGGATACGCCGGTCGATGTCAACGGCGACGGTGTGAACGATTATTATTTTACGACCAAGGACTTGTCCGAGATGACACCGGCCAACAAATTGATTTATGTGCAGATTTTCCCTGACGGAAGCCAGGAGCAGGGCCTGCGGGCCGATGCCAATCCGGCCGGCGGATATGATCTCCGCTACGAACTGGCGCTCAAACGCAAGTGGTATGACGACGGACGGCAGTATCTCAACCCGATTCCCGCCCAGATTGTCCGCGACTATGCCGCCAGAGGCTATTCTATTCAACAAAATCCGGGATGGTAAGATGATGAAAAAGTATATTTGTCTGATAATGTCTTTCCTCGCCCTGGCGGGCTGCGGGAAAATGGGCAAGGACGGTCGCGTCAAAGAAGATGTCAACTGGTCCAAGTGGTACTACGATGACGAAGCGGCCGACGACCTCAAGCCGGGCGTGATGGTCATGTCCTTCAATGTGCGTTATGGCTCCGCCGGTGAAGATACCGGCGACAAGGCCTGGACAAACCGTCGCGCCGGCTGCTATGCGATGGTCAACACCCTCCGTCCCGTGCTGATGGGCGTGCAGGAGTGTCAGGCTTCGCAGCGCGAAGACCTGATGGCCAACTGTCCGGGCTATCAGTCGGTGGGCCGCAGCCGTGACAATACGGCCAACGGCGAGCAGATGGCGGTTTTCTACCGGCCGGATTCCGTGTCCGTACAGGACTGGGGGACTTTCTGGCTGACGGACACGCCCGGCACCGTGAGCAAGCATCCTGCGGCCGGCCACTATCGCTGTGCCACCTGGGTGAAGGTGACACACATCCGGACGGGTACGCAGTTCTATCACATCAACACCCACCTGGACCTGGAGGGGGTGCGGGGCTTCGAGATGGCCGTCATCCTTGATTTCATCGCCAGGAATTGCAGTTCCCTGCCCGTGGTGCTGACGGCCGACTGGAATGACACCGAGGATTCTTCGATTTTCGACGAGATGTACCAGACTTTCCAGAATGCCCGCTGGACCGCCTCGACCGGTGATGCCTACGGGACATTCAACGGATTCAGCAACATGAATTCCACGACGAAGATCGACCATGTGTTCTATCGTGGCTTCTCCGCCTGTTCCCGCTTTGTCACCGTGCGGCAGAAATGGGAGGGGTATCAGTTCATTTCCGACCATTTCCCCGTATATGCCAACTTGAAGTTCTGAAATATATGAAAAGATTGCTCTATATTTTGCCTGTCGTGCTTGCGTGCCTGCCTTCCTGCCGCAAGAATCCTTCTGTCACGGCGCTGTTCAGCCTCAGTGCGGAGGAGTGCCAGATACAGGAAGAAATCGCCGTGCAGAATCTTTCTACGGCCGTTTCGACCCAGATCGGCCTGTGCAAGTGGGAATGGGCGGACCAGGTCAGTTATGAGACCGACCTGGCTTCCATCAGTTTCTCCCAGGTCGGGACCTATACGGTCAAACTGACCGTGTGGGCCGAAGAGGGGGCCGCCCCGCCCGATACCTACACCCGTACCGTAAAGGCATACAACAACAACGAGCCGCCCGAGGTCGATTTTGATGCGCCGGCGACGGCCGTCCAGGATGCATCCGTGACATTTACGGACCGTTCGACCGACCGGACCGGGCGCATTGTTTCCTGGTTGTGGAATATCGGCGGCATCATCTCTACGGAACAGAATCCCACCGTCACCTTTATTTCCTGGGGGACGGATGTCGATGTCACGCTGACCGTGACGGACAATTACGGAGCGTCCTCCACCCTGACCAAGAAAATCAATGTGACCCGCTCTTCCGGCCATGACCTGTCCCTGGCCTGGTCCAAGGCCTATGATACGAAAGGGTATGTCTATTGGACTTCTCCGGCGATGAGTCCGGACGGCTCGAAGATTTATGTGAGTTCCACCGGCTATCATCTGGTATGTTTCGATACGGCGGGCAACCAGACGGGCAGTTTCGACATCGGCGCCCGCGGGGCCAATCCCTATTCCTATGCGAGCGGCGGTACGGCTTCCATCAACAACCAGAGCCCGACCCCGACCGTGGGGGCTGACGGGAAGGTCTATATCCCGGTGCAATTCTATGAAAATCCTTCCAACGCTCCTTCCGGAACGACCGGCAACGGCGGACTGTACTGCATCCAGCCGGGATGTACGGGTGAGGCATGGTACTTCCAGACAGGCGTAAAGTCGTTCTACCGCTTCCTGGCCGCCCCCGTATTCGGGGATTATGTCGCCATCACCTTGAAAGAGAACGACAATACCTGCATCAACCAGAACTTCGGTGTCATCAATCGCCAGAACGGTACGCTGGTGCAGGCGCTCGCCTGCGACCAGGGCTCCTGGGGCGGTATTTCCGTAGCCTCTGACCAGACGCTGATCTATGGTGCGTCCCGCACGGGTGCCGGATATAAGGTCGCCCGTAACAACGGGGCCTGGTCCACATCCGCCAACAGCGATGCCGGACGCCTGACCAACTTCCTCAATGGCGGGGATTACGAGACCAAGGGGTACCAGATCGCCATTTCTTCGGACAACAAAGTCTATGTCTGTGTCAGTACCGGTTCCAGCAGCCGGCTGGCATGTGCCTGCTATGACCTTGCCGCATATACCGGCGGCGCTCCCAAGGCATTGTGGACGACGACGGTCGAGGCGACGAGCTATCAAAGCGGTTTCGGCGCCGTTCTGGATGCGGCGGGCAATGCCTATTATATGGCCGGAAACAAGGTCTTCCGGCTCAACGGCCATAACGGAGCCAAGGCCTGGGAGTATGCGCTGACTGGCGGATGTATCGGCGTGGCGGCCATCGACAGCAAGGGCTACCTGTATGTCTGTGATGTCAACGGCAACAAGTTGCTGAAGTTGTCCTCCGCCAGCGGCCAGTTGGTCAGTGAAATCGCCCTGGACAATCCGAAGAGTTGTCCGACCATTGCCGCAGACGGCAGCATCTATGTCACGGGCAACAAGGGCGGCGTGCCGACGCTGTACAAGGTGGTCGGAACGGGGACCAACAAGACGGTCGCGCCCGGTCCGAACTGGTCGCAACTGGGCTGCAATCCGCAGAAAAACGGCTGCGCTCCCCAGTAGTAAACGAATCCGGGAGACCAATCCGTACGGGGTTGGTCTCTTTTTTTGCATGTAATAGATTTTTACTACTTTTTGTCCACATGACGAAAGCAGGCTTTCGACGGGCCGGAGGCCCTCCGACAGGCGAGATTTGCCTGCGCGGGCTTGCGCCCGCTTGCCACATCTCGTGTCCTCCCGGAGGGTCCGGACAAACAAGGATGGCGCGTCCCTACGGGACTAATGTGCTTTTTTGCCACCCAACCCTTACGAAAGCAGGCTTTCGACGGGCCGGGGGCCCTCCGACAGGCGAGATTTGCCTGCGCGGGCTTGCGCCCGCTTGCCACATCT
>CAMNQO010000056.1 GCA_946549475.1 uncultured Bacteroidales bacterium | reverse complement strand
GAAAGGGATGTTGGTGTTGATGACATAAGTGCTGTCGCCGCCCGCACCCCGGGCCTGGACGGAGAGTTCGTTCATCGAGATGAGCGCCTCCTGCATGCCTTTCTGCTTGAAGGTTATGGTGTCGCGGCGGCTGTCCACGTCGCTGCACAGCACAAAGACCGCCTTGCGCTTGAAGGAGGCGTTGAAATCGCACTCCGCCTTGATATAGCCGTTCGAGGCAATATCGGAGGGCAGCGTCATCAGGAGCCAGTCATTGCTGTCCGAGAGCATCTCGATGTGATAGGAACCGTTGGAATAGACGGGGATATTCACGATGCCGCCGTCGGCTTCCGCGACAAATTCCTTGACGGCGGCGCCGAGTTTGACCAGGGTCACTTCGCCGCTCTCCCGCTGCACGCAGGAAACCAGCAAGGTACAGAGGACAAAGCCTGTGAAGAGGGATTGTATTTTCATCTTTTTCATCTCACTTCTTAATTATAACGAACCGTAATGGTGCCGATGCGTACCTGACAGTTGGCCGCGCTCACGCCGGAAGTCAGCGTGCCCCGCTCGATGCCCAGGGCGTTCTGCCAGGTCGATGCACTGGTGGAAGGGACGGTATCCGTGACGGTATCGGCCACCTGAAGACGCACGACGACATTGGACTGGCCGAAGCAGGCGGCCGGCAACTTGACCAGGTGTTCCGTGAAACCGGGCGTGGAGTCCTGGGAAGTGGCGGTGGTGCCGGACCCCCACCAGACGACGGAACGCTTCTTGAGGATGTCCACGGAAGGGACGGGACTGAAATTGGCTCCGTTGTCCACGGAATAGAGGACATTCCAGTGGGAAGGGCCATAGATGGAAGCGGTATCCATCGAGCCGTGTCCCCAGACGATGCCGAAAATCAGGTTGGTCCCGCTCAGACCGGCGGTGGAGAACTTGATGTCGAAATAGCGTCCGGTATTTTCCGTAAAGTCCCACCACTGCTGCTTGAGACAGATGGCCGCCTTGGTGACCAGGCCTTTCATGTTGGTTGTCGTGGAATTGCCGTTGGGCGAAGTGGCGTCCGCCGGGAAATAGGGATTGTTGAAATCCGACACAAATTCGGTACCCGCGTTGTATTTGTTGATGGTACCGTGTCCTTCATCGGGCGTAATCTTCGGCGAAAAGTCATTCCAGGTCCATTCGCAGATGGTGTTGGAGAAGCGCTCGCCCAAAAGGTCGATTTCCCCGAGGGTCATCGCCCGGATCTGGTACTTGCCGAGGTTGCCCCAGCGGACAGGTGCGACTTCGTCCGCCACGATGATGCCGGAAAGGGTACCGGCACCCTGGGGCACGCAGGAGTTCCATTCTATATCCCGGCCGGTCCGGCGCCAGGGGACGGCGGCATTGGTCAGCATATAAATGACATCTCCCTTGTCATCGCTGCACAGCAGCGGAGCCACATCCCAGCGGGGTGACGCCGAACCGGACGGATTGGCAGCGTCCGCCGCCCCGCCGTAGGCATACCCTTCGGAAACATTGGTAAAGGCCCCGTCCTTGCACATGATTTCAATCGGGCTGAGGGACACATAGGTAAAGATGTCGTTGTCGTTGAGTTGGGAGACGGAACGCGTCTTACGGGGCACGGTCGTCGCATCCCCCTGCTCGAGCAGGCTGATTTTGGCGGAAGTCAGGCCTCTGACGGTATAGCGGACCGGATTGTCCTCGCGGACGAGGGTCGTACCATTGAGGTTGATCAGTACCTTGGCCCAGCGCGGCTGCACATTCTGGTCGGCGGCGGTAAACTTGAGTTGGAGACCATAGTTGCCGTCCGTACTTTCGAGATAGGCGGTCCGGGCGTTTTCCGTACGGTCAAACGCAAACTGGCCGGTCTGCGGACTGGAGCAGACATTCTTGCTGTCGGGGTCGCTGACAATCCAGCCTTCGAGATAATCGTTCCGGCTGATGGCACCGGGCGTCATCTCGCGCAGTTCGGAGAAAGTGATGAGTTTGTCGGCGGACTGCTGGACACGGTAGGTCGCTCCCGCCGAATGTCCGCCTTTGGCATAGGCGACGGTTATGGTGGCGGAGCGGGAAGAAGTACCGCCGTTTTCATCGACGCTGAAAGACAGGCCGTCCTCGGTGAGGGCGGCATCCGTCACCCAATCCCCGGACACCGTCACGGAAGACTCCGGAGACGACCAGATATTGTTCTGCGTGGCGGCAATCTCATAGGTATTCTGGTTGGCATAGTAACTGCCGCTCTCCGAAGAAAGGGTAAAAGCCGGATCGAGACGGCTCTGCGTCAGGGAGATGACCGAGCGGCTTTCCGAGCCGGCTGCATCCTTCACATAATAGATGATGTCGGCCCGGCGGTCCGCGCCGCCGTTGTTCTCCGCGATGTCGAAGGTCACCTGGTCGGCGTCCACCGTATAGGCGTTCACCCAGGCACCTTCGGCCGGCTGACCGATCTCGCTGCTGCCCGTCTCGCGCCCCTGCGCATCATAATAGACGGCACGCGCCTTGATTTCGTCCAGACAGAAAGCCAGGTTGGTGGTCATCGGCATCCGGAAAGTGGCGGCCTGCCTGGGAAGGGCGATTTTCGACCGCTCGAAGGTAATGTTGGGAGAGGTGATGACTCCGGCCTGGATAATGGAAATCTTTTCGGTCTTTTCCTCGGTTTCGAGAAGGATGTTTACGCCCCGCTTGACGCCGTAGTTGGCGGACCAACTGAAGGTGAAGTCATTAAAGCCTTCTCCGGAAAGTTTGTTGAGGGAGGCCCACTCCACTTTCTGGTCAAAGCGTACGGTCCAGGGACCGTTTGCATAGACCAGGATGTGCGTAGAGCCGGACTCACTCTTGAGTTCGAGGGTACGGGAAGACACGGCAAGTTCATTGACGACCTCAAATTCCCGCTGACAGGAGAGCAAGGCGGCGGACAGGGCCGCTGCGCTGAGAATCATATAGAGTATCCTTTTCATCTTGTTATGCTCCATCATTAAAGTCCGTACTTCTTGTATTCGCTGTTGTCGAGGTTGTTTTTGGAATAGGTCACCTCCTTGTCAGGGATGGGATAGTACTCGTGGCAGGGAAGGGCGGCCTCCTTCATCGCCGTATGGTCGCTGTTCTCCTGCACGGCATCATACCAGATCCCCCAGCGGACCAGGTCGAACTTGCGTTGGAACTCGCCGTAGAGTTCGCGGGCGCGTTCGCTGCGGATTTCATCCTCCAGACGGGCCTGGGTACGATAGACATAGTCCCCGGTCTGGGCACGGGCGCGGACCTTGTTGAGGTAGGCGATGGACTTGTCATTGTCCCCCAGATAAAACCAGCACTCGGAAAGCATCAGCAGGGCGTCCGCATAGCGGAAGACCTTGTAATTGTTGCCGTCCTGGGTGGTCACCATGTTCGGACACCAGAACTTGGGGCCCGGCCAGGGGGTGGTGTTGACATCCGAGAAAGCCTGTCCGTTGTACTCCCAGGCCATGTTGTAATTCTTGCGGATATCCTTGCCCAGTTTGGTCTGCAAGCCCTGGCTGAAATAGGTGTTGGGACGCATCGCCGTCCAGATCGTACATTCGTAGCCCAGTTCGGGGATTTCCACGCCGTCGAAGGTCGCACCGATGACCGTACCCTCGGGACTGGTGATTTTCCGGCAGGTGGGGGTGCAGATGGCCGCCACATTGGAAGTATAGGCCAGACCGCCCTGCACATACACATGCTGGACCTCCATGATGGACTCCGGCGTGTTCTTGTTGCGGAAGGTGGCGTTGAAACCGTAATCGTATTCGGAAAGGTCTCCGTAGATGGCCTCGAGGTGTTCCAGCGCCGCGACCGCCGTGTTGTACCAGGATTCCTTGCGGGAAGGATCGTCCTTGGTCGCGTTCCACATGGCCATCTTGCCGATGAGCATCCAGGCCGCCGCAGCCCCCAGGCGGGCACCGGCATTGTCGCTGGTGCGGGTCTGGCTGACCTTCGGGGCCACCTCCTGCAAGTCTTCGATACAGGCCTTGCGGGTCTCGACGGCACTCATCCTCGGAAGGACGGCGATGCGGTCCATGGTCTCATGATCCGCAACGTCATCGAAATAGAAGGGCACATTGCCGAACATGCAGGTCAGGGTGTAGTAATAGAATGCCCGCAGGGTCTTGGCTTCGCAGAGAAGTTGTGCACGCTGGAGATCGGAAATGCCGGACGAACTTTCGATGCCCCGGATGGCAAAGTTGCAGCGCTGCACGCCCTGGTAGCCCTGGGTCCATACCGTGGCGCCGAAACGCGGCAAAGCCGGCGAAATGTCGAGCCGGGAGTCGAGCGTTCCGGAGTAGATACGCGAAATGTCGGTCTGACATTCCGTGATGATCATGTAGGTAAAGGTATAAATGGACTTGATGGGCATATAGCATCCGTTCACAATCGCCTGACATTCGGCAAAATTGCGGAACGAGTTGTCCGGTGTGGAAAGGGATGAGGTGTCTTCTTTCAGGGAACAGGCCTGGAAAGAGAGCGCGAGGGCAAAGGCAAATAAAGCAATTCTCTTTTTCATCGTTTTCTCCTCCATATTAGTATCTGATTTGAATACTGAAAGTAAATGTCCGGGCTTTCGGATAGGCTCCGATGTCGGCACGCCGGAGCGTGGACGAAGTCCCCTCGCTGGAGACGTCCGGATCGAAACCGTTGTAGTTCTTCCAGAGGAAGAGGTTGTCTCCCACGGCCGTAAGCGTGATATCCCGGAGCCATTTGACCTTCTTGGACAAGTCGAAAGTATAACTCAGGCTCAGGGTCTTGAAGCGGATATAGGACGCGTCGTAAATCATGAAGTCGCTCGGCAGGCCGGTATCGACGCTGCCCGCGCGGGGGAGGTTGGAATCCGGATTGCGGACGGGATGCCAGGAGTTGAGCATATAGCGGTACTGATTCGTGAAAGTGGAACCGGCCATATAGATTTCGGAAAAGTTGTAAATCTTGCCGCCGAAAGAATAGGCGAAATACATGCCCACCTTGAGACCGAAAATATAAAAATTGTTCTGGATGCCGCCGTACAGCCACGGGTCCGCACTGCCCTGCCACACGAGGTCTTCCTGGTTGAGCGTACCGTCGTGGTTGATGTCATAGTACTTGGCATAGCCCAGGGACTGGGTGGATGCGCTGGCGTAGGTCTTGGTGACGGCATTGATGTCAATTTCGTTCTGGTTGTGCCATACGCCCGCATATTTGAAACCCCAGAGGGAGTTGAGCGGATAGCCGGACACATAGCCGTACATCATGTAGGGGTTGTTGCCCGGAGAGGAGTAGGCCGTCACGAAATCTTCGGAACCGATGTCCTCGACAAGTTGGGTGTTATGGGAGAAGGTCAGGGTCGTGGACCAACTGAAGTTCTTGTGTACGATGTTCTGGCTGTCGATGGAGAGTTCCACACCTTTGTTGGAAGTGACGCCGATGTTGCCGTAACGCGAGGAGTAACCAGTCTGGGTCGCCATCTGCAAGGTCAGCAGCAGATCCGTCGTCCTGGAATAGTAATACTCGCCCGTGACATTGAGCCGTCCTTTGAAGAAGGACAGGTCAGCAGCCACATTGTACAGCGCCGTCTTCTCCCAGGTCAGGTTCGGAGAGGCCAGACGGGAGCGGTAGTAGGCCACCGGCTGGCTGCCGTCGAAGAGGTAGCCGGAAGTCGTGGAGGACAGGGCGGCCAGGGAACGGTATTCGCTGATGGCATCGTTGCCGGTCAGACCGGCGCTGCCGCGGATGGAGAGGTCGTCGATCCAGTCCACATCCTTGAGAAATTCCTCGTTGGCGACATTCCAGCGGAGCGCGCAGGACGGGAAGAAGGCCCATTTGTGGTTGTCCGCGAAGTTGGACGCTCCGTCGAAACGGCCGGTCGCCGTGATGTAGTAACGGGACTTGTAGTTGTAGTCCACACGGCCGAAGAAAGACATCTTGGTCTTGGAGGCGTATGAAGTACCGGCCGTATAGGTCTCCTTGTCGATCACGGCGTTCATGTTGTTCCACATCACGGCATCGTCCATATAGCCGCTGCCGGAAAGGGTGAAATTGTGGTTGCCGGACTTGTAGGCGGAAAAGCCGGCGAGCAGGTTGAGCGAGTGGTCGCCCAGTTGGTCGAAGGTATAACTCACCGTCGTCTCGTCGGACATCGAGTAGTTGTCATACTCCTCCCGCAGGGCGTCTCCTCCCTGGTTCTCACCCTTGGCGGGCAGCGTTCCGGGGTAGTAGCGGTAGGTATGGCGCTGGAAGAGGAAGTAGGAGAAGGTACTCTTGATGTTGAAATTCTTGAAAGGATTGATGTCCACCTTGAAGGAATGGTTGGTGGAGTGGTATTCCTTATAATAGGTGTTCAGGTCGATGAGCATGCGCGGGGTGTTGATGCGCTGGCCGCCGCCGTAGAGGGGGTTCTCGGAATCGCCCGGCTTGATGAGCGGAGAAAGGTACTGCGCCGCATTCCAGTAGGAGGTGCCGCCGATGGAAGCCTTGGCGATATCCTGGTGGCGGAAGGTATAGGTACCGGAATAGCCGACCTTGAGCCATTTGAAGAGTTGGCGGTCGTAGGAGATACGGCCCGTGAAACGCTTCTGGCCGGAATCCTGGATGATACCCTGGGTGTCATTGTAGGAGAAGGAGGCGTAATACGAATCCTTCTCGCCCTTGCCGGAGAGCGAAAGGGCATAGTTCTGCGTGACGGCCGTACGGGTGACTTCGTCGATCCAGTCCGTCCCCTGGAGGGAGAAAGGATCGCTGTACACCGATTCCGAAAGCGGAGAAGTGGCCCCGACGCCCTGGTGGTAAGGGTCGCCGCCGAAGTAAGCATAGTCATTGCGGTACATGGCAAACTCGGCCGCATTCATGATGTCGAGTTTGGACGGCAGGGAGGAAATGCCGACATCGGCCTTGAAAGTGATGTTGGGCTTGCCGGCGCTGCCGCTGCCCTGCTTGGTGGTGATGATGATGACACCGTTGGCTCCCCGTGACCCGTAGATGGCCGTGGAGGAAGCATCTTTCAGGACAGAGATGGAAGCGATATCGTCGGAGTTGATGTCGTTGAGGTCGTTGATGGCATCCATCACGCCGTCCACGACGATCAGCGGCTCATTGGAAGCCGTGATGGACCGCGTTCCACGAATACGGATGGTAGCCGTCGAGCCCGGCGCGCCGTCGGTGGACATGAAGTCCGCACCGGCGATACGGCCCTGGAGGGCATTGTCGATGGACACGGCGGGCGTATCCTTGATGTCGCCCATCTTTACATTGACGACGGATCCGGTCAGGTCGGACTTCTTGACCGTGCCGTAACCGATGACGACCACATCCTCCAATACATTCTGGTCGGGACTGAGGACGATATTGAGGTGAGTCTGGCTGCCGACGGTGACCGTCTGGTTGGCAAAGCCGATATAGGTGACCGTCAGGACATCGGACGGACGCGCCTGGATGGTGAAATTGCCGTCTATATCGGTGATGACGCCCGTCGAAGCGTCGTTTCCTATCATGACGGCGGCA
The DNA here is from genome assembly GCA_946549475.1 of uncultured Bacteroidales bacterium. Lineage (GTDB taxonomy): Bacteria > Bacteroidota > Bacteroidia > Bacteroidales > UBA932 > Cryptobacteroides. The sequence continues at coordinate 1,913 of CAMNQO010000056.1, read as the reverse complement.
CCGATCAGAGGGAGGTTGTCATTGTCCAGCACAGTACCGGTAACGGTCTTCTTCTGCGCCGAAGCGGACAGGGCCGTTGTCAGCAGAACGGCCGCAAGGACGATGGAATATTGGAATAATCTTTTCATAATCAGTTCTCCGTGGCACCTCCCAATACCTTGTCGCGTCCGCTCTTGCTGCCGTTCAGGATGAACAAATCTTCGTCCGTCCTGGCATTGACGCGGTAAACATACAAATCATCGATAAAGATACGGCTGCACTTCGGGGCCGGCTGCGTGTTCATGGAACCGGCGATGAAACGGATGGTCGTATTGGTCGTAATGGGATTGGCCGGCGTACTGGCGATAAACACCAGATAACTGCCGTCCTTGAAAATATCTTCGGGATAAGCGGAACTGCTGCGGTCATAGGTCGGCACATCCGTCAGCACGATGCGGGTCAGCCCGGTCTCGCGGATGACGCCGCCTCCGATGACCTCTACCGTCAAGGTATTGTCATCGACATCCGCAACGGATGCGGGAGCACGGCGGATGGCGATGGAAGGCATCGGCGTAATCGGCTCCGTACCGGAAGAGGAACCGGGATCCACCGGTTCGGGATCAGGCTCGGGGTCCGGTCCGGGTCCGGGGCCGGGATCGGGATCCGTACCATCTCCGTCGATCGGCTCGGTTTCAGCATAGAAATCGCCGACGGAGGGACCGTTCTGGACGACGGCTTTGAAAGAGACGACCAGCAGGGAGTCGTACTGGAAAGATCCCGTATGGGGCGTCAGCAGGTCGGCTCCCATAAAGTCGTTGCTGCCGAGTTTGATATAACCGTTCTTGCTATAGACCCATGCACTCTCCTGCCCCTCTATCACCGTAGAGGAGAATCCCCTGTTCTTCCAGGCGTTGGACCAGTTCTCCATCAGCACGTCATTGATGGTTTCGTTCGGCTTGGCCGAGCCGTTGAGCCAGGAGAAATCACAGGCGATGCGGGCCGTCAGTCCCTGGTTGACGACAAAGAAATTGCCCAGGTAGATATCCGGAGCCATCAGCATCAGCACACCGCTCCTGCGTTCATAGACCGCCTCGTCGGAAATACGGTCTGCCGTGATGTCAATCTTCCAGACATCGTCGGAGACAGGTTGGGGAGCGGTCACGTCGGCCCAGGCCGGGACCTGGCCGTCCTGCCACTTGGCCGTGAAGGGAACGCTGCTCTTTATATATAAGGTAGCCGTTCCGCCTTTGACGCCGATGGAAGTACTGCTTACCGGGACTTCACAGGCCGGAGAATCGTAAACACGGATGTATTCTTCACGCGGCGCGTTCGGATCCTTTTTCGTACAAGCCGCCTGCATCAACAGGAGGATGGGTCCTGCCAGACGCAAGAGTGTCAGAATCTGTTTTTTCATCATCATAATGTCTCGGTATTATTTGGACATGTCAAATTCCACGAGGATGGGTCTGTGATCGGAAGGATCATAGAAATGCTGGGAGTCAGTCTCGGGATCGAAAATGGCGCTCGCCACGGGGTTGGACCACTTGTCCTTGACGGTCGTGGACAATGTCGTGACACGCCGCATCATCGCTTCGCTGCCATACATGATGTCGATGCGGCCGGCTCCGCCGGTCGAGGTGACGAAACGGCCTTCACCCTGATAGGGCGACTCCTTGCCCTCCCGCACCATGTCATACAACTGACGGCCGTAAGAAGCGTCACGGAAGACCTGATGGGCATACATCCACTTGGTCTTGGAATCCGCATAGACCTCGATGTAGTCGTAATAAGGCTCGTCAATCGGGGAAATGGCGTTGGTATCGCCCATCAGCAGCCAGTTGGCCTGGCCGGGATAGGCCTGGACGGTCTTTTTCATCAGGCTCTGCGCCTCGTATTTCTGGTAGTCGCGGCCTTCCTGGGCGGCACGGCTCGCC
>CAMNQO010000055.1 GCA_946549475.1 uncultured Bacteroidales bacterium | reverse complement strand
GTACCCAGGGCCGGGATCGAACCGGCATGCCTCGCGGCACTGGTGTTTGAGACCAGCGCGTCTACCGATTCCGCCACCTGGGCCTTTGTCCGGTAGTCCCTCCGCCAGAAAGCAGTCTTCCCGTCAGAAGGGGGCTGATGTGGCTGCAAAGATACAATTATTTTTTATAATTCCATCTATTTTTTCGCGCCGTCCTTATCGGACGCATTGACATAAAACAAGTGTATCAGACGATTGTCGCATTTTTTTCGTATCTTTGCAGCCGGATTCGGATACGCATGGACTGTATCCTATTAAATACTATGGCTCAACAGAAGAAAATCCTCATCTCACAAAAGGCCGCTCCGGCGAACTCCCCGTACGCTCCCCTGTTGGAGCAGACGGGCGCCACCATTGACTTCATCCCCTTTTTCCGCAACGAAGCGCTCACTTCGCGGGAGTTCCGCACGCAGAGAATCAACCTGGCGGAGTACACGGCCATCGTGTTTTCCTCCCGGACCGTCATCGACGCCTTTTTCAAAATGGCGGAAGAGTTGCGTGTCAAGATTCCCGAAACGATGAAATACTTCTGTTCGACCGAGAATGTGGCACTCTACCTGCAGAAACACATTGTGTACCGCAAACGGAAAATCTTTTTCGGGAACGGCACGCCGGATAGCATCATCGCCTCCATCGGGGCCCGCCATACGGGAGAGAAATTCTTGATTGCAACTTCCGGCAGCGTCAACACGGACATCACGCGCGCTTTCGAGAAGACTTCGATGGACGCCACACCCGCCATGTTCGTCAAGCCCGTCAGCGAAGACATCCGCCAGGTGGACTTGCACGCCTATGACGCCATCGTCCTGTATGCCAGCGCCGACATCCTGTCCCTGTATGAAAATTTTCCTGATTTTGAACAGGGAGACATCCGTTTCATCACTTTCGGCCGCTCCGTCGTCAAGGCGATGGAGGAAAAGGGGCTCAGCATCGCGTTGTCCGCCCCGACGCCGCAGATTCCTTCTGTCGTCAAGGCGGTCGAGATTTTCCTGGGCCGCTGAAATGGCTTCCGGCCAGAGCACAGCACCGCGCCAGCATTTTCCCAAAAAAGAGCGCCTGTGCGCCAAGACTGACATCGCCCGCCTGCTGGACAAAGGGCGATATTTCACCGTGGGCGGGGTCTTCCGCGTATGCCTGCTGAAGCGGAAAACAAATGCAACGCCAGGCGAAGCAAGCCCGGAAGCACAACGGATTGAGACGACGCAGAAGAAGAGCGTGGCAGAAGCAATGCCGAGGCTGCTCATCAGCGTACCGAAGCGCCATTTCAAACGGGCTGTCAAGCGCAATCTGCTGAAACGCCGCATCCGGGAGGCTTATCGCCGCAACAAGCCGTCCCTGCCTGTAGATATGATGCTTATCTATCTCCCCGCAGAAGTGCTGGACTACGGGTCCATCGTGACCGCCATGCGGGAAGTCAAAGAACGCGCAGAAGGGATGAAAGACCGGAGCGGAGAGGAAGCACAAGTGCCGGCCAAAGAGGCCGGGAGTCAGGGAGAGAACGGCCTATGAGCGTCAAAGAAGTACTCAAATGGCTGGGCAATGCGCCTTTTCTGCTGGTGATTGCATTCTACCGGACCTGCATTTCACCTTTCACACCCCCCTCCTGCCGCTTCACTCCCACCTGCTCGCAATATGCGATGGAGGCCTTCAAAAAATACGGGCCCTTCAAAGGATTGTATTTAAGCGTCAAACGCATCCTCCGCTGCCGGCCGGGCGGCGGCTCCGGCTACGACCCCGTACCGTAAAATAGACACTGGGGGAAGTATCGCCAGTCTCGGTTTCGGGAGATAGACCGGGAACACTGCAAACTGCGAACTGCTAACTACGAGATTCACAGCGGGAGGAGAGGAGTGAGAAAAGAAAAGTCTGCGTCCACGGCAGACAGGGAAGGGCCCGCAAGCGAAGCGCAGCAGTAGGGCCTTTTTGCGGTCTCGCCCTCTCAGAAAGCATCGGGTGCGCGATACCCCCGTGGAGTGCTCTCCAGGGCAGGGTGCTACACCGGATACTCGTTTGAAATGCCCATCGGGTGCGCGATACCCCCGTGGAATGCTCTCCAGGGCAAGGTGCTGCACCGGATACCCGCCTGGCTTTCCGAAGAGGCGCTCACTTCGTGAAAAACATCCGTTCGCGCTCCCTTTCGGCAAGCCTTGACTGCCCCATCCGCAAAGCGACGGGCTTTTTGCATCACCATCTGAAGGTATAACTGGCGCCGAGACGCAGCCAGATGCCGGGCTGGGGGACATTGCCGTGGTCATACCATTGCCGGTCAAGCAGGTTGTCCGCCTGGAAGTAGATGCGGTAGTTGTCGGTATTCCAACTCAGTTGCGCATCCAGAAAAGTGCAGGGCGTATAGGGCACAAATTCCCCGGTCGCAGTCAATCCTTCGTAACGCTCATACATGCCGACACGGTCCTGCCAGCGGCAACTGAGATTGAGAAAAAGCCCGGACCAGAGCCGCACATCGGTCTGGACGACCAGTTTGTGGCGGAGATACTCGAAGGCATACAGCGACTGGATGCTCCCCGAGCCGCCATCCGCCCCCGAAATGGCTCCCAGGTCCTTGCGCTGGTCGATGTGACTGTAAGCGACTTGTACGCCCTGCCACCAGGACCAGCCCAACAGCCGGGGGAAATCCACCTTCAAGGTCAATTCTTGCCCGAAGGCATGAATGCGGGTATGATTGACACTTTTCCAGTCGGCTCCCGGCGTTTCCTTGATCCAGTCGATCAAGTCTTTCCCATAGTGATACCAGGCACTGAAAACAGCCCTGATACCGGCATGGTCGTACTTGAGACCGGCCTCAGCCGCGTGCATTTTCTCCGCACGCAGATTCTTGTCCGCCTGATGTCCGCCCACGGAATAATAGAGTTCGGTAAAGGTCGGGATGCGGTAGGATGCGTTGTAATTGACATAGACTTTCCAATCTTGAAGAAAACGGAAACTCATGTCCGCGCCGGGATAGACACCGAAGCCTTCCCCGCTGCCCGTATTGCGGGCGGCCGTCAACCCTGCCGACAGGGTAAACCATGCCAGCGTGAGATTGTGCTCGGCGTAAAAGGCCATCTGCGTGCGGTTGAGTCCCACGACATAGGGACCGTCCGGCCGGGAGAGGGGCTCGCCGAGATTGGTACTGACGATGTCTTCGTTGCGAAATTCGGCTCCGAAAGCCGTACGGCCCGCAAGGGTTTCAAACCAGGCGCCCAGATTGGCGCCATAGACATTGGTACGATGATGGTTGAAAGGATAGGCTTCGGGCTTGCCCCGGAAAAGTTCAAAGCGGTCCTGGGCATGGTTCCAGTAAATGACGGGCCGGAGGTGGAGAAAACCTGCCGAAGCATCGGCGCCGAGGGCCAGAAAGGTCTTGAAGGTATGCTCAAACTGGTCGTCGAAACGGGGACTGTAGAAAGTATTGGAGCCAAAATCCTTGAGACTCAGGCCGGCCTGCCAGAAAAGTTGCTTGTAGCCACCTCTGTAAAAGGCTTTGACGGTCTGGAAATCGCCGTTGAGACCGCCCGCGCTGCTGCGGGAATAGCCATTGGAGCGGCGGTATGAGACGGACAGGCTGTTGTCCCAGCCGCCGTGCGCAAGGACGGCCGAAGCACCGCCGCCGAAAGTCAGGTAGGAGCCTCCGTCCAGATGGGCGTTCACCTCCCCGGCAACGGGCGTCTTTGTGATAATATTGATTGCGCCGAGCAAAGAGGAAGCCCCGTACACGCGGGATGCCGGACCTTCGAGGATTTCAATGCGCTCGATGAGGCTGACATCCACCGGAAAATCGGCGGCATTGTGCCCGGTCTGCGGATCGGAGATGTTGACTCCGTTGAGCAGAATGGCCATCTGGTCGAAACTGCCGCCACGGATGCTGATATCGGTCTGCATCCCTTCGACGCCACGCTGGCGGACATCGACGCCGACGGCGTACTTCAGCAGATCGTTGATGGTGACGACGGGCAGGGAGCGGATGGTCAGGCTGTCCAGGACGGTCACGATGCGGGCGCCCTGCCCCAGTCGCAAAGGCGCACGGCTTCCGGTCACCGCCACTTCCTCCAACCACTTCGCGATATTGCTGTCGGCACCGGCCCGGCCGTCCGTTGCCATGTCCGGCTTATCCGGTCCGGCATCTGCCCTGCCATGGGAAGACTGCTCCTGCGCTCCGGCCCAAACGAAAGCCCACGGCAGCATCACTGCCGCCATGAGTGCCGTCTTTCTTATTCCCTTTACGCTCATCGGGGCGCAAAGGTAATAAAAATTCAATATTTCAGCGTACGGATTTGCTCGCCTTTGGTGTTGAAGAAGCGGAGATCGAGGCCCTTGCCTTCGGCGACGGTGACATCGAGACGGTCCACATTGCTGTTGACGACAATGGGGAAATCATTGCCGCATGTGCCTTTTTCGCGGACGAGATAACGATGGTGATGGCCGCTGAGCATCAGACAGACTCCGGCTTCGTTGAGCACAGGGACAAAATGGGCGTTGATCCATTTCTGGGCATACCAACTGTCCTTATCATTGATGGCCGGAATGTGCATCAGGCAGATCTTGTAGGGTGCAGATGCGAAAGACGGATCCTTGACCGCTTCCTTGAGCCACTGCAACTGGATCTGACGGTATTCGTCATACATCGCGTGCCCGGCATACTCCACATCGGCATCGGGTTTGTCCTCGCCGGCATCCAGCACGACAAAGGCGCAAGGTCCCTGACGGAAAGTAAAATAGAACTCCCCTGTCGTCGTCGGAAACACTTCGGGGGTATACTTCCAGTCCACACCGCGCCCTTCATGGTTGCCCCGGGCAAAGACCACGGGCATATTGGCACTCAGGTGGCGGATGGGCTCAAAGGTATATTTGATGCTGGTGTCGATGTTGCGGGTCGCATTGACAATGTCGCCATTGAGCAGCAAAAAGTCGAAATTCTCGGGCTTCACCCCGTCCAGCAGAGCCTTGTACACATCGACATGCTGATGGATGTCGCAGACCATCGTAAACTTGCACTCCCGGGCGGCGGCATCGAAGGTCTTCATCCGGAAAGTCTTCGTCTTGCCCACACGCTGGACGACGGCCGGAGTATAGTGTACGGCATTGTCGTTGGAAGCATCCTCGAGTTTCTGCCGGTAAATGCGATAGCGATAGGTCGTGCCCGGCTCCAGGCCGCTGACTTTGATGCTGTGCATCTTGCCGCAGTAACGGCGTCCCGCAACCGTCTGGTAATAAGGCTGACGCGGCTGCGCTTCGAATGAAGTCCCGTCGTCGGGAGCCACTTCCACCCAGGCCATCACATCGACGGATGTCTTGAAGAGTACGGTGAATCCCGTTTCGGTCACAGCCTGGATCCAGGGACCGTATTTGAAGGTGGGTTCCTTGGCGGAAAGCGTGGAAAACGTCAGCAGCAACGCTGCGCAAAGCATCATTATTTTTTTCATAACTTCTTATATTCGGGGGCGGAACATCCCGCCCGGTCGTTTCAGGATCTACTCGGCAAGAGAAAAACGGAAACCCTGCACTTTCTGCCAGCCTCCCCGGGTAAAATCGGGGATTTCGACAGGACGGTTGCCATTTTCCAGCGACAGTTTGGACAAGGGGCTGAGGCAGCACCATTCGGCCAGGTCATACACATCCATGTCCAGCGGCAGACCGTTGCGCAGGCAATAGATGAGCCGGTAGTCCATGATGAGGTCCATGCCGCCGTGACCGCCGACTTTTTTGGCCAGCGCCTCCAGTTCTTCGGTCAGGATAGGACTGCTGTGTCCCTCCTGCAACGCCTTGAGTTCCTCGCCGGTATAACTTTTTTCATCTGCGATGTGATGGGCGTCCACTTTTTCTTTGATCTCTTCGCGCAGACAATAAATCTTGGTGGGATATTTGCCGGCATAGCCGTCCGTGCCGACCAACTGGTAGAGCCGGTCGTAGGGACGCGGCGTCATCACATCGTGCTGGATGAGCATCGTCTTGCCGTTCTGCGTACTGATGAGCGTATTGGTCTGGTCCCCGTTGGCAAAGTCCGGACAAGGCTTTCCGGTAAGTTTTTCCATGATTTTCGGACCGTTGAAAGGCTTGGTGTCCATCGAAACGAGCCGGGTCATCCGGTCGCCCCGGTGGATGTCGAGCGCCTGGCAGACAGGACCGATGCCGTGCGTAGGATAGACATCCCCCCGGTGCTTGCTGTTGTAGTCCAGCCGCCAGTTGTTCCAGTACTCGCCCCAGAAAGGATCCAGATTGTGGTGATAGGCGCCCTGGGCATGGACAATCTCTCCGAACATGCCGTCCTGGGCCATCTGGAGGGTGTTGAGTTCAAAAAAGTCGTAGATGCAGTTTTCGAGCATCATGCAATGCAGGCGTTTCTGCTCGGCCTTGTCGATGAGCGCCCATATCTGCTCCATATCCAGCGCGGCGGGCACTTCGATGGCCACATGCTTGCCACACTCCATCGCATACAAAGCGATGGGCGTATGGGTCAGCCAGTCGGTGCAGATATAGACCAGATCGATATCTTCCTGCTCGCAAAGTTGCTTCCAGGCATCCGCGCTGCCGGCGTATTCGCGGGCGGGTGTATTGCCGTATTTCGTCCAGGTCTGCTGACCACGGTCCACCGCTTCCTGGCGCAGGTCGCACAGGGCGGTGACTTTGGCTCCGGGGATATAACAGAAACGCCTGACGGCGCCGCTGCCGCGCATGCCCAGGCCGACGACGCCGATACGCACGGTGTCCATGGCCGGGACAGTCAGACCGATGACATCCTCCTGTCCGGCGGGGCGGGGCGGGACGGAAGTTTCAATCGCGCCGCTCCGGCCGCAGGCGGCCAGCGTCATCAACAGAAGGAAAAGGAAAACGAATGTACGGTTTTTCATCTTACTTGGCTGTTTCAACATCCCGCAAATATACAAAATATTTTCAGAGCCATGCGGACATCTGCGCCCAGGCCTGCTCCGCCATTTCCTTCATACCTGCGATGTTGGGATGGACATTCACATCAGATGTACCCGTCCGCTGATAGGTCAGGGAACTGCGCCGGGTGCCGAAATCAATCTCGACCGTATGCAACTGGTAATGCTCCGCCAAGTCTTTGATGACCTGGGCATAGGCCGGATAATCCCGCAGGCAGTCGCCGATCATCAGGACGATTCCGGCGTCGGGATGGTCGCGGCGGAGCAGACGCACGAGTTTGTCATAAGCCTGGGCGAACTGGCAGTCGTCCAACTCGGTCAGGGAAAGTGAAAAGTCCAGGCTTCCGAGCGGCAGACGGTAACTCCAACTGTCGTTGGTACCGCCGTTGATGAGAATGATATCCGGAGCGACCAGCGCCGTATAACGGTCCAGGAAACTGGGCTGTCCTTTGCTGTCATGTTCCTGCACGGTGGAGCCGCAACTGGAAGTATTGATATCCAGACAGGCATTCTTCATCTTGGAATAAATCAACTGATACCACCAGGTATCCTGCACGGTGAAAGACTCGTACACCCCCTCTTTGGGATACTGATACGAGCCTCCCGTCCAGCCTTTGAAGGTAGAAATGGAATCTCCGATGATGCCCACGCGCGTCTGTCCGCTGACCGGAGCACCTGCATCCAGGGGAGAGCCCGCCAACACGGGATAGGGATAGGCGGAGGTCATCACCCAGCCACCGGCCGCCACATCATAAAGCGGTGCATCCGCATTGTACAATTCCGCTCCCCTGTTGAGCGCCTGCGTCATATTGCTCTTGCGGTAATCCCCGTCGGGATAGAGTGTCGGCACCCAGAAGACATTGCTGGTGGCATCCTTCTGCTGCATCTGCGTGTCCCGGGCCTTCTGCGTTTTCTGGGTATATGTCCCCGAAGGATCGGCATAACCCGCTTTGAAACCCTCAAGCCAGTAGCAGTTGAGCAGTTCGCCGCCATAGACCAGTTTGCCGTAAAGCGAGCCGCGTTTGTCTTCCGCGTCCGTTCCGGCACCTGTCAACTTGTCCGCGGCAATCGGGGAATAGGAGTTGACCATCCTGGCATAGGCCATATATCCGGCCACGCCGCCAATCAGGAAGTTGGATGAAGCGGCATTGGTATTGGAAACGGAGGAGGGATGGGCCATGCAGTTGGCGACGACCGTCGTACTGAGCGTCTGTCCCGCAGACATCGCTTTTCCGGTCAGGAAGGAGCCCACGATGCCGCCGATGCCGGAAGTGCCGGTCGTGCCGGCGACACTGCCGCCCCAGAACATACTGTTGATGATGACGATGCCGTCCGCAGCGGTCTTGCCGGCGATACCGCCGGCCTCGCCTCCGTTGGTCGAAATCACATCCGTATCCATCACATAGCAGCGGTCGAGCACATTGCCCTGCTTGATCTGGCCGGCGATGCCGCCGGTATAATATCTGGACTGGACCTTGGAGCCGGACACGGTGCAGCCGACCACATAATTGTGACAGGCGTCACCGGCATCGGCAAACTCCGCTACGATACCGCCGGCGAGGACGGCATCCGACACGATGGTACACGCCGTCACGGAGCAATCCGTGAAACGCAGATTGTATTTGGTAATGGCGGAAACGCCCGCCGCATTGTTGCCCGTCGCATGGACGGAGGTGGAAGACAACTGACAGGATGAAACATGCATGCCGTAGTTGCGGGCGACAAGACCGGCACAGCACCAGTCTCCGGAGGCAATCGTCGCGCCCTCCACCGAGCAGGAACGGACGCTGCCCGGATTTTCGACGGCAGCCTCGACATTGCCGACAATCCCGCCGGCAATCCCGCTTTCGCTCTCGATACGCGCTCCTGACAACACTCGGCATCCGCGAATCTGGACCGTCCCGGTGATATCTCCGGCTATCCCGCCGATGCGGCCTGCCGGTCCGCTGACCGTACCTTGGAAACGGCAGTCTTCGATGACGGCCGTCACACCGCTGAGAGAGCCGACGATGCCGCCGGCCCGGGATATTTCCACCGTCTCCGACGCATCGCCGTTGGTCGTCACCGTGCCGGTAAATTGACAATTGCTGATGGCAGATGCCACCTTGTCGATATAACCGACGATGCCGCCCGCTCCGCTGTAAGCCGATCCGTTGGAGCCGGATATCGTCGCATCGGACGAACAGTTCCGGACCGTAATTCCCTTTCCTTCACCGACCAGAGAGCCGACGGCCGTCCACTTGGAGACAATCGATCCCCCCTCCACATGACAGTCCTCAATCGTCGTGTTATTGGCCCATCCGGCCACCAGTCCGACACCGCGCTTGCCCTGGGTGACGGAACAATTGATGAAATGCAGGCGTTTGACGGTCGCTCCGTCACATCCCCCGAACAGGCCCACACGGTCATAGGCGCGGTTGAAAACGGCGTTGCGGATGGCAAAGCCGCCACCGTCAAAAGTCCCCATGAACACCTGTGAAGATTCGGTGGA
>CAMNQO010000054.1 GCA_946549475.1 uncultured Bacteroidales bacterium | reverse complement strand
TTTCGGTATGGATGTCACCAAGTACAACATTGAACCCAAGAATAAGAACAATTAAGTATGAGACACAATAGATCTATCAATCACCTTGGCCGTAAAAGCGGTCACCGCAAAGCCTTGATGGCATCTTTGGCGACTTCCCTGATTCTTCGCAAAAGAATCAACACCACCGTTGCCAAAGCCAAAGCCCTCAAATCTTATGTCGAGCCGCTGATCACCAAGAGCAAGGAGGACACCACTCCTTCCCGCCGTAATGTTTTCAGTTACTTGAAGAACAAGGAGGCCGTTTCTGAGTTGTTCCGCGTCATTGCGCCGAAGATTGCCGAGCGTCCGGGTGGTTATACCCGCGTCCTGAAGACCGGTTTCCGTCAGGGTGACGGTGCCGACATGGCCCTCATCGAACTCGTCGATTTCAACGAAGCCGCTCTGGCCTCCTCGCCCAAGAAAGCTGCGAAGAAGACGACCCGCCGCTCCGCCAAGAAAGCCGAGGCTCCCAAGGCCGAGGAAGCCGCTCCCGCAGTTCAGGAGGCTCCCGCAGCCGAAGCGCCTGCTGCAGAAGAAGCCAAGGCAGAGTAATTCCGGAACACCGTTCCGCATCTTCAAAAAGGTCAGGATTGCTCCTGGCCTTTTTGCGTTTGCGACCCATGCGGGCAAAAATCGGGTTGCAAATTCACAAACACGAAAAAGTTTTTCTTTTTCTTGACCTTTTTTCCTTTTCGTTGTCGCAACTTTGCGCAAAAAAATATGATTGTAAATGTATTGAGCGCAAAGTGCATCGGTATCGACGCGATGCCTGTCTTCGTAGAGGTCGATATTACGCCCGGCATCGGAATCTGTCTCGTGGGCCTGGCGGACATCGCCGTCAAAGAAAGTCTGCTGCGGACGGTGACCGCACTCCAGTCGCTGGGCTTCCGGATTCCCGGAAAGAAGATCGTCATCAACCTGGCCCCGGCTGACCTGCATAAGAAAGGCAGCGGCTACGACCTGCCCATCGCTCTCGGCATCATCGCCGCCTCCGGACAGGCTTCGCTCCCCCTGCTGAATGATTACATCTTTGTAGGCGAACTGGGTCTGGACGGGCATATCCGGACCATCCAGGGGGCCCTCCCCATCGTGGAACTGGCCTGCGGGCTGGGTGTGAAGGGAGCCATACTGCCCTGCCAGGCGGCGTTGGAAGCCTCCGATTACGGGGGTGTACCGATTTTTGCGGTAGATTCGCTGAGCGATGTCCTGCGGATTGCCGGCGGAGAGGAAGATGTCTCCGACTTGCTCGTGGAGAACAAGGCAAAGACCCGGCTGGCAGGAAAGACGAAGGAAATCCCATGCGCGGACGAGGGCAATCCCTACCCGGATTTTGCAGACATCATCGGGCAGGATGCGGCCAAACGGGGGATGGAAATAGCGGCCGCAGGCTGTCACAATGTGATTTTGGTCGGGCCGCCCGGTGCCGGCAAGAGTTCCTTGGCAAAGGCGTTGGCGGGCATCCTGCCGGAAATGTCGCGGGAGGAGTCCTTGCAGACGAGTAAAATCTATTCCGTGTCGGGCGTGACGCCCATGGCCGGACTTGCCGACGCAGCGGCGGGAGATATCGGACTGATTCGCCGCCGCCCCTTCCGTCAACCCCACTACACATCGTCCCTGCCAGCCCTGCTGGGCGGCGGATCGGACAATGTGCTGCCGGGAGAAGTGTCGCTGGCCCACAACGGCGTGTTGTTCCTTGACGAGTTCTGCGAGGCTCCCAAACGGGTGACAGAGGCCTTGCGTGCCCCGCTGGAGGACAGGAAGGTGGTCATCTCACGGCTGCGCAACAAGGTGGAGTTTCCGGCCTCCTTCATGCTGGTGGCGGCAACCAATCCCTGTCCTTGCGGCTACTATGGAGAGGGCGACCGTTGCATCTGTCCCGAAGGTCGCCGCCGGGCCTACCTGAGCAAACTATCCGGCCCGATGATGGACCGGATCGACTTGCAACTTTGGCTGCATCCGGTCGAGCCGACGCGCCTGATGGGCCGGGAGAGAGGGGAGCCTTCGTCGGTGGTGGCAAACCGTGTCAGGATGGCGCGGGAGATTCAGCGCCGGCGATTTGAAGACGAGGGCATCTTCACCAACTCCCAGATGAGCCAGAAGCAACTCGACAAGTACTGTCCCCTCGACGGAAATGGCCGGGAATTTCTGGAAAAACTGATGCTCCGGCTCGGCCTGTCGGCCCGCGCATGCACCCGCATCATCAAACTTGCCCGCACCATCGCCGACTTGGAAGCGGTCACGGCAGCCATCGCTTCCGGTCAGTGCGCCTCGCCCGTTGCCGGCGCCGCCTCTGTATCGACGCCCGGCCCCATTGCGCTGCACCACCTCTCCGAAGCCGTCACCTACCGCTTCCTCGACCGCTTCGATCCCAAGCCGTTTTGAAAACGGTCCCTATTCAGCATCCCGGATGCAACGCAGGGAATATCCGCCCAGATAGTTGGAATAGGCGACATGCATTTTGCCTTCAGGATAGACGCTGCTGAAGGTCGTCATCAAGGACATAAACTGACGGTTGGTAGCGGTATCGGATAGGGTATATCCCGTAGAACCCATATAATAGGTCACCGCATTCTTTCCAATCCAGGCTTCCACGCTGCAAGTGCCGGTTTTGGTTATCGTTACCTGGTATTTACCGGTCGTCGTGTTGTTGTTGCGCATCAGGGAGCCGGCGAAGTCCATATTGAATCCGTCGTCGTTCATCGTTTTGATACGGGCGGCCTGATAGGTGGCGTCATAATAGACGGCTGTCTCATCCGTTGTGGATGCCGTCTCGCCGTCTGTCTTGTTGGAAGCACCGACGATAGCCAGAAATTCCGCACGGGTGGGGATGTGCCAGCCCGTCGGGCAGATACCCTGGCAGCCCTCGAATGTCTTGAAGTTGTCCGCAGTGATTTCAGCGCCGAAAGCCACTTGATGGTCATACAGCAGGCCTCGGGCTTCGATGGCCGCCGCACTCTTGTCGGCAGTGGCGGTCGTACCGTCGGACGTGTAGGGATACCAGATGCCGTTGCCGTCGGCCGGATCCTCGGAGACGGTCTTGCCTGCGGGGACATAGCGCATGCTCTGGGTCATGATCCAGCGGCCGTTGGAGAGTTGCTTGACACTGTAGCGGTCGTTGTGCCAGATGATGTAATTGTCGCTCAGATGTTCTTCAAACACGATTTCATCCGTGCCCTCTCCACCGATTTCACCGCCGTCATCCCAGTTCGTCACTTCACCGCTGAGGGTAATTTTGATGTCTGCCGGATTGACGGTCATATTGATGGTGTACTGCTTGCCGGCGAGAAGTTCGGCACTTGCCAGACGCTGGCTCATTTCAGTACCGACGACCGTGACTTTGGCCACAAAGGCGACCGTCTGGGGCACGACGACGGCCTGATACTGCGTTTCGGAGGCTTTGAACAAAGCGATGTCAGCCGCCGATGCCGTCTCGTCCGCGGTGGCGCCGAAATCTTCGGCAAGGACAGCCGTCGGAATGGAACCGCCGAATGTGATACCGTCGATGGTATGGCCGGCGTTGTTGGTAACATTGACCACGACACGGCTGAGTTTGTGGGAGAAGGTCATCAGAACAGCGTTGGCGGAAGGAAGGACACCGCTCTTGAGAGCAGCGACAAGGTCGGAAGAAGAGGTGCCCTGCGTCTGGTCGGACGCCACGGTGAAAGAAGTGGGAAGCGTCGCGCTGTAGGGGTGATAGGCCACGAGCGTCGCTTCGTCGACACTCTCGCTGTACCATTTCAAAGTACCGGCAAAAACGGATCCGTCATAGACAAGTTTTTCATTTTCGGCCCATACGCCGCTCTCGCGGCTGATGGTGAGACCGATGGCATCCCCGTTTTCAAAATTGGTTTCCGTCACCTTGGTAATCAAAGGGTCAATCCTGACGGCATACGCAACATCCGTCCCGGGAGCCGGCTGGAGCGGTTCTTTGTTGCAAGAGAGCAGCATCAAAGACGCTGCGCAGAAAAGATGAAGGTACTTTTTCATGTTTTTATCGTTTATTTTTTCCGCCTGCAAAGGTAAGGCTTGCCCGATGAACGGACATCATCATTTATCGGTATTTTATCGTGTAACCTATCCCCAAAAATGCGGAAAAACGCCAGGGAGAGGGTAAAAACTGCACGCCGAATGCCCGCAGACAGGAAAAGTCGCCGCGCAGATACAAGCCCTTCACGGGCGGGACATACCAGTTCAAACCGGCGTTCAGGCCCACGCGGGGGACTTGGGCATACTCCCGCACGGCATTCCAGTGTTCCCGGTATCGGAAAGGCTCCGTCACCGTCACATCCGGCTGCTGCGTCGAAAGTCCCTGCTCCCAGGACAGCCCGAAGGTCCCTTCCAGGGCCATTCTCACTTCAAAGGCACCCGCAATGACCTTGCCATGGGCCTTCAAAGTATTTTGCAACACATCCCAGCGATCCGTATAGGGATAAGTCAGGAACGAATGTTCATTATGATAGGTTTCCGCCAGCGACAGACCGGCTTCCCAGCGGGGGCTTCGCGCCCGGGGAGTCCAACGACGGGTCCAGCCCAGGACGGCGGATACATCCCTCCGGCGTGAGACGACATTCCATCCATGCAGGACGGGCGTCACGACGCCGCCCGACGAGACTTTTTCCAGCACGGACTCTTCCAGTCTGTCCGCATCGGCGGCCAGTTGCAACAGGAAAGTATCCGAACGGGAATCGTATTGCAGCATCCCTTCCGCTTCCCATCCCGGGAAACGGAACCAGTCATAGCCTTTTTCTCCCACATGTCCCGAGGTCCTGAGGGCTGCCAGACGGGCGGACCACCCGTCTTTTTGAAAAGCCAGGCTCAAGCCGTAGGCATCGTCACTGACGGGGAACACCATGACTCCGGCCTCATTCAGATGGATGCCGGCTCCATCCCACAACTGCCATGTCCCGTAGGAGAGTCCTTTGTCCAGAAAAGCATAATAACTGCCGGCCGTCTCCGAGCCGAGACGCTCGGCCTTGATTTGCTCGTAGAGGCGGCGATAGCGCACGCCCAACTGGAGGAACAGCCCGTCCGAAGAGGTCCAGGCAATATCCGGTTCGACATCCAGGTAGAGACCATAATTGGTGTGGCGGATGTCCTTGCGCTTGGAATAGTCTTCCGAACGGAAAGAAACTTGTGCGCCCAGGATCCAATGCGGCGAGACTTCGACGCCCACCCCTCCGTGGAAAGCGTAGGACCGGAGCATTTTGTCGCCGGGGGTAAACTCCAGCACATCCAGCGGGAACAGGCCGGGATGGATGAACAGGGAGTTTGACATGGCCTTCCCATATTGAAAATCAAAGGAAAAGGAGCCTTCAAAGACAGCTTTGCCCACGCTCTTGCGTCCCCGGGCGAAAGCCCCGAAAGCATATTGCGATGAAGCGGCGTAATCCGGGCGGAAACCACCCTGGAACGTACCGCCGGACAACTCCGCCGTCAGGGCATCGGGCTGTCCGTCCACGCGCAACGAAGCCTGGGCATGACCCGGCCGTCCCGCCAGCAGGAGCAGCAGGACTGTCAGGAATAGTCCCCTTGCGGGAGATTTCCTAACGACGCAGCAGAGGTGTTTCCGTCTGATAGAAGTCATTGCTTGAATTATTCGAATCCTGCAAAATTGTATAACCTGCGTTGCGGCTGGCCTCCTCGTCGATGTAGCGCGTCAGCGCATATCCTTTATTGATATCCATCTGCGCGACAAAGCCTGCATCCTGCTGCGGCGGCAGACGCTTGTTATTGCCCGTCGAAGAGCCATTGAAGACCTCCACGGCATCGATCACCCAGTCCCAGGGCACCTTGACCACGACATCCGCACTGTTGCCCGGCGTAACCGCAATGACATCCTGCCGGCGCACCCATTCTTCCATCGTCGTCCCTTTGGCCTTGAAAATAAGAAAAGTGGGACTTGACATAGAGACCACATTGGCATTGGACTGTCCCGTCTTGATGACCACATCCAGAATATGGTCCTGGCGGATCCGGTCGCCGGGAGCGGGATGATAAAGGGGATTGGGAAAATAGGTCGGGTTGTAGCAGACGAAACAGTCGGGACGGTTGAGATTGACCGAAAGGGGGTACTCGAGGGTGTGGTCGATGGCCCCGCGCAGGGCGATCAGGGCATCTTCTCCGGGAGCCAGCGGATAGGTGGCACCGTCACCGGGGAAGCCCCAGACGACGGTCACGACGGGCGCAAAGGAGGGAAAAGAGCCGTCGGGACCCAGCCAGCGGTTGACGGCCGTGGAATTGTAGGGACTCAGGGTGCCGAAACAGAGACTGTCCAGATAAATCGGCTCGTCGCTGTTGTTGTGCAGGAGCACATACTGGTCGCTTTGGTAAACGCCCTCCTTGGGGGCTTTGCTGCATCCGCCGACATAGAGTTCGCGGATCAGCAGCGGACTCCCCTCGGAAACCACCAGCGGCAGGTCGCAATGGCTGTCGCCTGTCACGAGATAACGGCTCTCGGATCCGTTGAAAATATATCCGTCGGTGCGGTCGGTCAGGCTGATGCGATACAGGCCGGAGGGCAATTTCAGCCGGACGGAACCGGCCTTGTCGGTGGAGACGGTGTAGTTTTGGTCGGAGAGGACGGACGAGAAACGGACCTTGACTCCCTCACGCGCATAGTTTTCATATCCTTCCGGATAGACGGCCTGTACGCTGACCTGATACAGGGACGACGGCCAAGGCGTCTGCTGCGCGCAAGAGACGGTCAGCAGCAAAAGCCCGAAAAAGCGTATGAGGGTGCGGGGTATCATATCTTGATGCGGCAGGTAAGTCCGTAATAGAAGGCCGGGGTGAAGATGGCGCTCACGCCGGTTGCATAACTCTGGCGATAGGGCCGGGAAAAAGTGAAATTGTTGACATAGAAAGACAGGCTCACATGCTTGCCGATTTCCTTGGTCAGACTGAGGTTGGCGCTGAAATAAGGGTCATATCCGTCTTCTGCGAAGGTGTAGATGTTGCCCGAACGGAGAATCAGCCGTTGGAAATCCGGATTGGCCGCCTGAGCCGCCGTCCATTCGTGACGCACGCCGTCCAGGTCCATCCAGGCCAGGGGTGCGACGGCGGTATAGGAATTTCCGCCATAGATGTCCCCGCCCGTGGGATTGACGCTTCCTTCCGCGACGGTATAAGCCCGGTCGGAGAGGTTGCGCGAATAGCGCAGGAAGGTCGCTTCGAGCCGGACGGTCACGACCAGACGGACTTCGGGAATGTGGGTGATGAGGGTCAGGTTGGCATCCAGCGTATGCGTTTTCTTGCCTTGGGCCAGGGAGGAGGGGCCTTCATAAATCGCGACATAAGGGTATGAACGGTTTTTGTCCGAGGGGTGCGACCAGCCCGCATTGTAATCAAAAGTCTCCCGGCGGTCCATATACCAGCTGTGTACATAGGACGCGTCCAGTCGGAAACGGGTACGCAGCAAGGGGATTTGCGGCGTATCGGCGGTCAGTTCGGCCCCCGTCCGGTGAATGGTCGCGCCCCCGACGGGCATGCGGGTATTGATGAAAGTCCTGTCGTGGACCAAAATGTCCATGGCCGTCCAGGCTTCGTCCGCATTTTCCCGCAGGAAAGTCTGCCCCGTATCGCGATCCACTTTGATCTGGGGTGTAGCGGGAACGGTATAGTTATCGGGCAGTCTCCAGATGTTATAAGAGAAAGGGGCATAAGCGCCCGACAGGGAATACGGGTCGAGGGTCTTGGCATAAAAGCCGGTCAGGGACAGTTTCCAACCGTCTTTCTCCCAATCGAGGGCCAGTTCGGAATTGTAGTTGGACTGCCACTTCAATCCGGGGTTGGCCGACAAGGTATAGGGGCGGGTATAATAGACATAGTCCGCCGTGCCGCCGTGGGAGAATCCGAAGGAAAGGATGTCAAGATATTGCTGCTCGGGGTAAAGAATCGAAAAACCGGGCAGTTTGCGCGTGATGCCCCATCCTCCCCGGAGGGTGAATCCCAAGGGAAAGTTCCAGCGCAGACCCAGGCGGGGCGAAAGGGCGCTCAGGCCGTTGTAAACCGTCCCCTTGAGCAAAATCGACTCGCCGCGAAGCCCTGCGGTAAGCGCCAGGACGGACGCCCCGACGGGCACTTCCAGGCGGTCTTCCACCCAGAGGGCGAGATTGTGCATGTAAGGGTAGTCCGAATAAGGCCGGGGACGGTAGCCATTCGCCGAGAGGGAGGGATCTTCGTAGTATTCACCCCGGCCCACATTGCCGTCAGCCTTCCAGCTGAATCCCGCCTTGAGCGTATTTTTCAGCGGTCCCCAATGCGCCAGCCAGTCGTACTTCAGCGAGGCGGACCAGTCGAGTTCCTTGGAGTCTGTCACGCGGTCCGCATAAAAAGTCGTGGGCAGGGAGGCCGCCAGGAAATAGCCCTGGCTTTCCGCATGGACGGCCGGCAGACGGGATGCGTAGGAATTGTATAAATGTTCATGGGACCGTTTGTCATGGAAATAGGCCGAGGCTTCCAGGGTGAGGTTGCTCACCCACGCCCGATTGAGGAGGAATACCGCCTTGATATGGGGTGTAAAGAGATTGTCGCGGACGCGTGTACGCTCATCGGAGAAGACATCGGGGTCGTTGCGGGAATCCATGCCGCCGATATTGCCGGTGATTCCGGCCTCGAGACGGACGACCTTGGCGGGGGTGAAATTGTATTCGGCGGTAAAGCCGCGACGGGTGTAGGCGGTATAGGGAGAAGCGAGTTTTTGGGTGGCCCGGGTCCATTGGGCGCTCAGGTTGAGGACGCCTTTTCCCAGTTGCAGGCCTTTGGAGAGACTTACATCATAGGTGCGCGGATTGACACCCATCGTAATCTGGAAGGGAGTACGGCCTTTTTTGGTAATCACGCGCACAAGGCCGCTGCCCAGGTCGCCGTATTCCGCAGAAGGAACGCCGGTCAGCACCTCGACCGACTCGATATTCTCGACGGGAATGGAGCGGGTGTCCACGCCCGCAAGTCCCCCGAAAGAGGCGTTGTCTCCCATCCGTACCCCATTGACCTCCACGGCGGTGGCAAAGGCCACATTGCCTTCGCTGCTGCCGCCGCTACGCAGGGTGATGGCCTGGGTGGCAGTCAGGTCCGGATTGATGGTCTTGCCGCCGGGAAGCAGGGCCGATACATTGTCCAGTGCACTGATCTGCAAATGGTCGAGGGCCGTCCGTCCGATGGTGCGTGTAGTGTTGGGATTGTCTTTGGACAGGCTGGCCGTGACCACCACCTCGTCCAGGGCAAGGGACTGGGCCTGGAGGCTGACAGTCAAACGGGGCAGCGGCTTACGGGTATCTGCGTCCAGACACCGGCCGTTGTGCAACAGGATTTTTCTTTTGACCGTGCGATAGCCCAGACATTCCAGTTCCAGTTCATAATCGCCGTCCGGTATGTTTGAGAGCACAAAAGTGCCTTTTTCATCGCTTACCGCCCACAGGGTGCCGCCATCCATCTGCAACACTACGCCGCCCAGCGCCTCGCCTGTCTGTGCGTCCCGGAC
>CAMNQO010000053.1 GCA_946549475.1 uncultured Bacteroidales bacterium | reverse complement strand
ATGTTAGGGTTTTATGATAATTTTTCCGCTTTGGTAAAAAGCGCCGCGAAGTTACACATTTTTTTTGTATTTTCGCAGTCCTTTTATAAAGAAGTATGGAGAGAATGGAGAGCAGTGATATCCTCAAGGGGCTCAATCCCCAGCAGAAGGCTGCGGTAGAGCAGTTGGACGGACCGGTCCTCATTGTCGCCGGCGCCGGGTCGGGAAAGACGCGCGTGCTGACGGGGCGGATTGCGTATGCCCTCGCCAAAGGGTGCAATCCGGAGCGTATCATGGCCCTGACCTTCACCAAAAAGGCTGCGGGGGAGATGCAGGAGCGTGTTGCCGGGATGGTCGGCTGGCGCCTGGCCCGCAAACTCTACATGGGCACTTTCCATTCGGTGTTCATCCGCTTTCTGCGGGATTATGCCGATTGGCTGGGCTATCCGCAGGCTTTCACCATCTACGACACTTCCGACAGCCAGTCCCTCATCAAATCGTGTATCAAGGAACTGGGACTGGATGACAAGATTTACAAGCCCAAAGATGTCCAAGCCCGTATCTCGGACGCCAAGAACTCCCTGGTGAGTCCCGCAGGGTATATCAATAATCCGCAAGCCCGGGAGTCCGACATGCGCAGCCGCCGCCCGCGTCTGGGGGATGTCTATTCCCTTTATTGGAAGCGGTGCAGGGAGAGCGGCGTGATGGATTTTGACGACATCCTGTTCAATATGAACCTGCTGTTGTCCAAGAATGAAAAGGCCAGGGAAGAGATTGCGTCGCGTTTCGATTATCTGATGGTTGATGAGTATCAGGATACCAATTTTGCCCAGTATCTTATACTCAAGGCGCTTTGTTACCGGAACAGCAATATTTGTGTCGTCGGTGATGATTCGCAGTCCATCTATGCTTTCCGGGGTGCCCGGGTGGAGAATATCTTACGCTTCGAACGGGAGTTCAAGCAGGTGAAGGTGTTCCGCCTGGAGCGTAATTACCGCTCGACGCAGACCATCGTCAATGCGGCCAATTCGCTCATAGAAAAAAACAAAGGCCGTATCAAGAAAGTCTGTTTTTCCGAGGGGCCGGAAGGCGATCCGATCCACCTCATCAAAGCCTTTACCGACCAGGAAGAAGCGATGTTGGTGACGGCGGCCATCGCCGGCCGCATGCAGCGCGACCACGCGGAGTACAAGGATTTTGCCATCCTTTACCGGACCAATGCCCAGTCGCGCGTGCTGGAGGAGCAGTTGCGGCGCCGCAACATCCCGTACCTGATTTATTCGGGCAATTCTTTCTTTGAGCGGGCGGAAATCAAAGATGCGATGGCTTACCTGAAGTTGGCTGTCAATCTCGACGACAATGAGTCGTTCAAACGCATCATCAACAAGCCGGCCCGCGGTATCGGCGATACTTCCTTGACGGCCATTCAGACGGTCGCGGCCCGGTCGGGCTGTTCTTATTTCAAAGCGGCGCAAAACCTTTCCGGACTGGCGGCTTGCGGTTTGAAGACGGGGGCGTTGGAGCGCATCGGCGCTTTCTGCAAAATCCTGTCTTCCGCGCATGAGGCTTTTCCGCAGGCGGATGCTTACGAACTGGCCGTAAGGCTGAGTACGGAGTCCGGTCTGTGGATGCACCTCAAGAGCGACACTTCGGTGGAGGGGCAGTCGCGTCAGGCCAATGTCCAGGAGCTCCTGGACAGCGTCAAATCTTTCGTGGAAGAGCGACAAAGCGAATATCTGGCCGAATTGCAGTACGAAGATTCCGTGGCCGGGTATGATGCGGACTCGTTGCCGGCCGTCACCCTGGACGAGTTTCTGGAAAACATTTCCCTGCTCAGCGCGGTGGATGTGGCGGATGATGCCGACGGCGGCGTCAATAATAAAGTGACGCTGATGACGGTGCATGCGTCCAAGGGGCTGGAATTTCCCTATGTCTATGTGACGGGCATGGAGGAGAATCTTTTTCCTTCCGGCAGCATGTCCTTGGGCGCTGCGGGGACGGATGTCGAGGAAGAGCGGCGCTTGTTTTATGTGGCCCTGACCCGGGCGGCTGTCGCCGTTACCTTGTCCTACAGCATGTCACGCATGCGCAACGGCCAGCACGAATCCAACCCGCCTTCCCGTTTCCTGCGGGAGATTGACCGCCAGTACATCGACAATCCCTTGCCTTCCGTAAAGACGGCCGATGTCGCTTTCGATGCTTCCCGTTCCTCCGGCGCTCCGTCCCGTCCGGCGGCTTTCTCTCCGGCAGCATCTGCGTCCCGTCCTGCGGCTCCCACGCGGCCGGTCTCCCGCATCTCATCGGCTCCGGCGCAGCCCCGGGAAGATTTCGTGCCCAGCAGCGTACTCGATATGAAAGAGGGGCAGCGGGTGGAACATGCCAAGTTCGGCTATGGCAAGATTGTCACCCTCACGCGCGAAGGAGCCTCCATCAAAGCCAAGGTGCTCTTCGACCAGTACGGCGAGAAATTGCTCCTGCTCCAGTATGCCAAATTGCGTATCGTGGAGGGCTGATTTTTGTGATTTTGCGTCTTTTTTTGTGAAAATGCACAAAATTTTTGTAAAAATGCAAATATATTTTGTGGAAATAAAAATCCTTTATATATTTGCATCGAAGTTTTTCATAGTTTAAGTTTAGGTTATAAAGGCGCCACCGATGTGATATCGCAAGGCGCCTTGTTTTTTTGTGGGATTATAACCTCTCTTTCAGTTGGGTGTAGATTTGCCCGGCCATGTCTGCCATGCCTGATACATTGGGATGGACATTGTCGTAGGTGGACGCAGCCCGGTCGGCAAATACGACTTCGGCGTAAGGCAGGCCGTAATGCTTGCACACATCGCGGATGACCTGTGCGTAAGCCATCTTGGAAGCGTCCATGACATTATCCCCGATGATGCAGCAAATCTGCGCAGCCGGATAAGTCTCCCGGAGCAGGCGGATGAGTTTGTCGTAGGCCTGGGCGAACTGGTATGTGTCCAGCGCTTCGGTGGCAAGCGTGAAATTCAGACTTCCCGCAGGCAGGCCGTAACTCCAGGCATCGTTGGTGCCGCCATTGACGAGAATGACATCCGGACGGCCCAGATCGACATAACGCTGCAGGAAGCCGTAGCCGGGATGTCCTTTGGAAGTCGTATTTTGGACGCAGGTTCCGGTATAAGAAGAATTGGCTTCCAGGACGGCATGGGACATCTTATTGTAAATGAGTTGATACCACCAGGTCTGGGAAACACTGGTGAAGTCGCTGTAATTGGCGTTGGGGTACTGGCCGTTGCCCGGATAGAGGGTATAACCCTTGTAGGTCGTGATGGAGTCGCCCAGCAAAGACACACGCTTCTTGGAGGAAACGGGCGTGTCGCCGGCGAGAAGGGTTCCGTAGGGTACGGGGTAGCCGCCCGTCCCCATCACCCATTCTTCCGCCCGCACGCCGAAGGTCGGAGTGCCGGCGTTCCAGGCGTCGGCTGCGGCATTGAGGGCTGAAAGGAAATCCGGGCTGGATGTTCCGGCGGACGGACGGGAAACGGCTCCGTTGTTTCTCATCTGACTGTCCGTCAGGGCCTGCTCGCTCTTGACATATTTATAATTGCCGTTGTAATTGCCGGCTTTGAATCCGCTGAACCAATAAGCATCTTCGACGATGCCGCTGCATGCATCGGAGGTGTTGACTCCCCGCAGCCAGCCATAGATGGATCCGCGTGAGGCACCGGAGGCGGCTCCGTTGAAATACATGACCGATGCCGGTGCCGGGGAATAGGCGTTGCGGACGGTGACCGTATTCATATACCCTATGATGCCGGCAAGGTTGGCATTGCCGGAGCCCGTGCTGAGACGGCCGGGGAAGGCGCAGCAGTTGACGACGGCCGAATAGCCCAGGGTCCCGGCGGTCATCGAACCGCAGATGCCGCCGACACATCCGCCGGTCGCGTTGTCGTTACGGAGTTCCCCGTCGAAATACACACAGTTGGCGATGAGCAAATCCGTGGTGCTGCACCAGCCGGCG
Organism: uncultured Bacteroidales bacterium; assembly: GCA_946549475.1. Taxonomy (GTDB): domain Bacteria; phylum Bacteroidota; class Bacteroidia; order Bacteroidales; family UBA932; genus Cryptobacteroides. Next base: position 5,914 of record CAMNQO010000053.1, on the reverse strand, counting down.
ATGCCGCCCACATTGCCGTAGTTCCCGCTGCCGGTATTGCTGACATCCGTCGATGCACTGCACAGGTTGATGATGCCTTTGGTGTCGCATCCGCCCAGGATGCCTCCGGCCAGGCCGGTCGTCGCCCCGACGGAGCCGCCGGTGACGCTGCATCGTTCCACTCTGCTCTGGAGCGGGTCGGATGAAGAGGTCATATTGCCCAGAATGCCACCGGCCAGTTTGGTCTGGGTGCTGATCCGGCAGTCCCGGACCCGGCATTGTCCGATATAACCACCCCCGGAATACAGCCCGCACATCCCTCCGATGCTCATGTCACCGCTGACGGAAGACTGCTCCAGCAGGCAGCCGGTCAGCGAGCACCCGGCCATCATCCAGCCTGCGGCACCGCCGGCATAATTGCCGCTTGCGCTCAGATTCAGAGAAGATACGGTACAGGTTTTGACGATGCCGCCTTTGAAGCGGCCTGCGATGCCGCCGATGCATGTCCGGCCTTTGACCTGCGCATTCTCCACGCGACAGGCCGTTATGCTTCCGGTTTCCATCCAGCCAACGATACCGCCCACATAAGCGGTGGATTCGCCCACCGTGCCACTCACGCTGCATCCTTCGATGGCCGCCGTGCCGTGGATATGGCCGCAGATGCCTCCGATGCGGCTGAACAAGTCTCCGGAGGCAGAACGGTCATCGTAGTCGGATGTCACCGTTCCGCTGAAAGTACAGTCCCGGATGGGGATGCCCTGGTCGCGTCCCGCGATACCGCCTATGTCATAGTAGTGTCCTATCACCGTTCCGGCGCAGGTGCATTTTTCCACTTTTCCGCCGGTGCTGCCGTTGATGTAGCCGACGATGCCGCCGATATTGATGCCGTTGTTCGTGATGCTGCCCCCTTCGATGACGGAGCCGGCGCTGACCGTGCAGCCGGTGACCGAGGAGGTGCCCGCCAGGGACCCGACGATGCCTGCCACATTGCCGCAGGCGCCTGTTACCGTACCGTCGAATCGGCAGTCCGCCACCAGGCAGCCGGCACCGGTCACTTCGCCGACGATGCCGGCGCACTGATGTTTGGCGCTGGCCGTCCCGCTGACAGTACCGGAGAAGGAACAGTTGCGGACGGTGCCGGACATGAGTTTGCCGATGATGCCGCCGTTGTCGCTATTATTGCTGCTGACGGATGAATGGGTGACGGTGCAGTTTTCAACCACCGCGTTCGATCCGGGCTGGACGCAACCGACGACGATGCCGTTGTTCCAGGTCGCGGATGCGATGGCCGCCCGGTCGATTTGCAAGCCGTCAATATGGGCGTTTCCGCTGAGGTAGCCGAAAAACCCGTTGGCCTTGTTGGTATTGGGATTGCTGATGGTCAGGTTGCTGATGGTATGCCCGTTTCCTTCATAACGGCCCTCGAAATAGCATCCGCCGCCGTCATTGCTGTTGCCGATGCTGGGCAAGGTGGCTCCCAGGAAGTCGATGTCGGCCATCTGCCGGTAACAGGCCGTCCGCAGCGGCAGGTCTTCTTCGGCCGTGCTTGCCACCCGGGACGACAAGTCCTGCAAGTCGGCAGCGGATGCGATGCGATAGGGATCGGCTTCCGTCCCTTTTCCGCCGCTGAACAGACTGGTCGTAAAGAGTTCCATGATCGTGAAATATCCGGCCTTGAGATCCTGGTCCCGGGTCATGCTCTGATACCAGACACGGCCGGAAACAAATTCACTTTTCAGGGTAAATCCGCCCGTATAGATCTGGGCGGGAACGACCAGGCAGACCGGCTTGGAGGCATCGGGAGAGAAAGATTCGGGCAAAGTCATTCCGATCTCGCGCGACCCGCCTTCTTCCATCGTCAGCAAGCCGTTGCGGAAAGATGCTGCGCCGCAGACGGGGACGGAGGCCGAAAAACAGACACGGGAGAGCACTCCGTCATCTTCCATCGTAAAATGGACGATGGTGCAGAGATTCTTGAAAGAAAAGACTCCGCCGTCCGACTCCGCACCCATCGGTGCCTCAAGGACTGATGCGGCGTCGTAAGTCCGGCTGTCCGGGAGCAGGATGCGCAATCCGCCGTCCGTCCCCGCTCCGGTGCAGGCCGAAGCAGGATAGAAGGCCGTATAATGCTCCGCCGAGGTCAGGGGACTGTCACTGGTGAACTTTCCGCTTGCGGCGCTGTAGGTATAGTTGGCTATGCTGCTGCCGTTGGATACCGCTACCTGGTCTCCGTCTTCAAAGGAAACTTTGCGGGTGGATATGTCCACCAAGGCTTTTGTACTCTCATAGTCCGCGACGATTTCCGCAGAAAAACTCCGGAGCGTGGCCTCATGCGAAGGGGTGTCGGACCCGGCGGGCTCCGTTTTGTGGCAGGATGTAAGCAACAGGAAAAGAAACAGCCAAGTTGCACAAAATAGTCTTTTCATATCTTTCTCATGGATTCAATCTTTGCAAAAATAAGAAATATTTACGCAAAAACGACTTTTTATTTGTACTATTTAAGATTGATAATGTATGCTATGGACCTCAAAAATTATTCATCCCCCGATTGTCGCATCCGGCCGGCCGGGGAAAGCCTGCCGCTCTGCGCCAGCAAGATCGTCAATATCGACGCATACCAATTGAATGAAGAAGAATATGACTGGTAACGCTATGAAAAGAATCTTACCTCTTCTGGCGATCAGTTTCGCCCTTGCCGTCTCCTGTGCCAAAGAGCCCGTTGCCGGCCATCCTGCGGAGAATGTTAACATAACTTCTTTCGAGGCCTCCTCCGAAAATGCCATCCTCAACGGAGAGCCCCTTCGTGCCACCGTCAATCCGGCGTCCGGCGTCGTTTCCTGGGAAGAAGGAGACGCCATCCTGGTCAGCAACGGCAGCGCCCAGGCCGTTTTTGTCTATCAGAAAGAAGACGGAAAGTTCCACAATGATACCGGACTTGCCAATACGGGGAATTTCCAGGCCTGGTATCCGGCCGAAGGAGTCAGTCTCACGGACGGGAAGGCAAGTTTCTCTCTTCCTGCGACCCAGGTCTATAGCACCACGGCGTTGCGCAGCGCACCGATGTATGCCACATCGACGGACGAGACGCTGCATTTCAAGAATCTGTGCGCCATCCTGCGCTTCAAGATCAACGGCGGGCATGATTTGTCCTCCATCGTCTTTGAATCCGCCCAGAAAGGGGTTGCCGGTCCGGCCACCCTCTCCGGCGGTGTCCTCCTGCCCGACAGCAACGCCGGCAAGACGCTCACGCTGACGACCGGCGGTCTGCGCCTGGGGACGGAGACACCGGTCTATCTGATCCTTCCCGCCCAGATTTACACCGGCGGTTTCACCCTGCGCATCCAGTGCAGCGACGGATGGAGTTTTGAAAAGAGCACCGCATCCAACCTTCCGCTGAAGGCCGGACAGATCGACGGGATGAAAGCCTTCGACGCGATGCTTTTCAGCGGCGGTGCCGGTACGGAAGACAGCCCGTTCAAAATCTCCACCGAGCAGGACCTGCTCGACCTGTCCGCCTATATGAACGGCGAGGATTATGATTACTTTGCGGACAAATCCTACATCCAGACTGTCGGCATCACGATGTCGGCGGCCAATTTCACCCCCATCGCCAATGATGCGGCCCACGCTTTCCGCGGCCATTTCGACGGCAACGGAAAAACGCTCAACAATCTCAACATCACCTCCACCGGCAACAATGTCGGCCTGTTCGGCTATGTGGCCGGCGGTCTGATTGAAGATGTCCACATTTCCGCGACCGGCAGCAATTACAGCACCTTCAGCGGCGCAGCCAATGTGGCCGCCATCGCCGCTTATATGACCGGAGGCACCGTCAAGGACTGCGGTTTCGGCCGGACGAAAGTCATCGGGACCGGCAACAACTGCGGCATCGTCGGCGGCTATGTTCCGGGGCCGGATGTCCTCATCAGCAACTGCTCCATCGGAGCGAGTTGCTCGGTCGAGACCGGCGGCAGCCAGACCGGGGCCATTGCTGGCCGCATCAACCGGACCAACCGCATCGAAAATTGCGAAGTGAAGTCCTGCAGCGTGAAGGGCAGCGCCAGAGTCGGCGGTGTCGTAGGCTATATGGAAGGCTCGGCGATTGTCAACGCCTGCAGTTGCGGCGCCAAGATTACGGCGACCGTCGCCGCCGCCGTCGCGCAGACGGGCGGCATCGTCGGCTATATGGGACAATCGACGACGGCAGGTGATGTCTGTACGGTCATCAACTGCATTTTCGCTCCCGACCTGAACAAGACCGGCGCGACCATCACCATCAATGATTCCTACACAAATTTCCTCTATGTGGGAGGTATCGCCGGAGCATCTGCCACGGCTACGAATGGAGCGAGTTCGCACGCCATCGTCAACTGTTACTCCTATCCCACGCTCATCAAGAATAACAATGCGGCGGGATTCAAAGGAATCGGCGGCATTCTCGGCGGTACCAATACCGCCGTCACCAGCATCATCAACTGCTATTCCCCGATGATGTTTTCCAATCTGTACCTCAAGGGGGCGCAGGTGAATGTCAGCAATTACAGCAATTTTGCGGATATCGGTTCCATCAGCGGACGCGTCGTCGCTTCGATGACGATGAACGGGATTTACGGGCGCCAGACGCTGCGTCTGTACAATACCAGCACCAGTTGCAACACGACCAACCTGTCTTCTTCCGTGGCCGACCCGGCGATGAAAAACTACGACCAGGTCGTATATCATACCAGTTTCAGCAGCGATGTCGCATCCTATGATACATTCAAAGCCGCGCTGGACGCGGGAGCCGACGCCTGGAATGCCGGCAATCCGGCCGTGAAGGCCCTGCACTGGACGGCGGATGTCCGCGCGGACGGCTACCTCAAGCCTGACGGCGTGTACAAGCCCTCCACGAACCTGTACAGGAAGGTCTCCCTGTTCGGTGACAGCATCAGCACCTTCCGCAGTTATATTTTCGAAGATCAGAAGGCCCGCTACAATCCTTACTATCCCAACTCCTGGACAGAAAACGGCGCCACGGTCTATGGGGATGTGCTGGCGGAGCAGAACACCTGGTGGTGGAAACTCATCTACAATAAGATGACCAACGCCCGCCTGGAAATCAACAACTCCTACAGCGGCTCGTCCTGCTGCTACATCGATGCGAATACGCCGAACTACAGCAGCCACAATGTCACGGATGCGGCCAGCACGACCTATTGCTTCCGCAACCGTTACAAAGCGAAAGGCATCGGCAATCCGGATCTGGTCATCTTCTATGGCGGCCGCAACGATTTCGGCAAGTATGGCGGATCCACGGACGACTACCTCGGCGATTACTCCACATCCGCGCTGGAAACCACCTGGCAGGGCGCTTTGAAGAAGAGTTATGTCTATCGCACTTACAGCGCGGCGCTGACGGGCCTCATCACGGAGATTTCCGTGGACCATCCGGGGGCGAAATTCCTGGTCCTCTGTCACGACATGATTTCCGACGGGTTTGAGGCGGCCGATCAGGCCATCGTGGATTTCCTCGCCGGCAAAGGCCTGAACATCAAATTCGTCTCCTTCCATGAGACCGGCACGAAGAACAAGACCAACACGACCATCGGCATCACCAAGGATCACGGCTCCAGTTGCCACCCCAACCATGCCGGCACCACCGCGATGGCTGACTACATTTACAGTCAGGTCGGAAGTTGGCTGGATGAGTAATTAGAGCCCGCAGGGGCGGTTTGAAAATGAAAAAAGTGTGGTTCCGTCCTGGAATCACACTTTTTTTGAGCGGAAAACGGGGTTCGAACCCGCGACCTCTAGCTTGGGAAGCTGGCGCTCTACCAACTGAGCTATTTCCGCAAAATGGGTAAGCGGTTTGCATCGCACCGCTACGACCTCCTACCCTTGCTGCCTTCCGACCCTGGGGGAATTCAGAGGGAGCTGGTCGTGCAAGACTTACCCG
>CAMNQO010000052.1 GCA_946549475.1 uncultured Bacteroidales bacterium | reverse complement strand
CTGGGCAATGCCGACCCCGACCTGTACGGCGGTTTCCAGAACAATTTCACGATTTACGGATTTACCATCGGCACTTATTTCTCCTGGTCTGTCGGCGGCAAAATCTACAACTATTCCGAATTTCGGATGGCCGGCTCGTACACCACCAACCAGTACCGCTATATGCTGAATGCCTGGCACCCCGTGAAGAATCCGGCGTCTGACCTGCCGGCGGCCGGCTCGGTCGAAGTGAACGTGCCGTCCAACCTCGAAGTACACGACGCTTCCTTCCTGCGCCTGAAGACGCTGAGCGTCTCGTACAACTTCGACCTGCGCAACACCAACTTTTTCAAGGACCTGACCGTCGGGGTGAGCGCAGACAACCTCTACCTGTGGACCCGGTACAACGGATTCGACCCCGATGTGTCCACCGAGAGCGAGGGCTCCACGCTCCGTCGTGTGGATATGGGCGCGTACCCGCGTTCCCGCACTGTCATCGTCAATCTTCAACTCAGATTTTAGGAGGGCATTATGATGAAAAAGTATTTGATTTTGATGTTCGCCCTCGTATGCGCTTCCGCCTGCTCCTTGCAGGAAGATCCGGAGTACTTCGTCAACCGGAGCGCTTATTTCAAGAACGCCCAGCAGTGCCAGTCTGCGGTCAATTCCGTCTATGTGGGACTCAAGAATGTTTACACGTTCAAGTTCTTTACGCTGACCGAGGCCCACTCCGATCTCATCTATGAGCCGGCGCCGACCGTGACCGAGGCCCGCATGGAACTCTCTCCCGCGCAGCCCGGTTTCGGAGAGGATATCTGGAAGAACGCCTATCAGATGGTGATGTATGCCAACTACGCCATCGCCGGCATCGAGGGATGCACCACCATCGCTCCGGATGCCAAGGCCCGGCTGCTCAGCGAGGCCGTCACGATGCGCGCTTTCTGGTATTACCTGCTGACCTCTTTCTTCGGCGATGTCCCGTTCTATACCTACGATGTGACCGATGCCGATGCGATGGAACGGGCCGCGCACCTGCCGAGGATGTCGGCCGTCGGGACCCGGACTTACCTGATCCGTGAGTTGCAGCAGTATTTCGGCTATGACGAAGCCGGCAACTACCTGGGCAGCCTGCCGCAGGTGCGCACCGCCGATGCCGGCGACAACCGTGCCGGATGGTCGGTCGCGATGATGCTCATCGCCAAGATGTCCATGTGGAATGCGGCCAAGGATCCCGCGAACGCCGCTGCCTGGTATGATACCGCCATCGAGGCGCTGGAACATCTGGAAGCCGTCTATGGCACCCTTGACCAGTACCCCCTGGAGGATATCATGTTCCGCAACAAGAATACCCCCGAGTCCATCATGGAAGTCCAGCACGAGTATTCTTCCGGCGGCCTGGCCTACTACTCCAACCTGGCCTGTGTCTGCATGCCCTTCAAGGAGCAGACCCGCTCCATCGATCCGGACACGGGAGAGGAAATCGTGACGACCACCTGGGACGGCATCCCCGTCGATGAACTGGGCGATCTGGCGACCTATTGGACCGCCGCCCGTCCCAACCTCTACTTCAGCGCCGGTCTCCAGACCAACGGCAGCGACGACCTGCGTGCCCCCATCAATATGGCCTGGGACTATCAGGGCGTCTCTTTCAAGAGTGTCAGCACCCGTCCCTGGATGGGCCGCAAATTCTGGTGCCCCGGTATGTATTCCACCTACGACTCCAACAATTATCCGATTTTCCGCTATGCCGACGCCCTCCTGATGCTTGCCGAATGCTGGTGCGCCAAGGAAAACCAGGACAACACCCTCAAGTACCTCAATATGGTCAAGGCGCGCGCCGGCCTGTCCGATTATGTCTTCAAGTCCTGGAAAAAGACCTTTACCGAGATCCAGGACGAGCGGGCCCGGGAACTGTTCGGCGAATTGCAGCGCCGTTTCGACCTCGTACGCTGGGGGGAATGGTATGAAAGGATGAAGAATTTCAACGATTACGAGGAATTGCAGATGAACATCCGCGAATGCCACGAATATCTGCCTATCCCGGACAAACAGGTGAAATATTCGGGCTATGCCCTCGACAACAAAGAGTACAACAAGTATGGAATGTAATACGATGAAAAGGCTCAGAAACGGCTGCCTGGCCCTGTTTGCGCTGCTGCTTGCGGTTTCCTGCGAGAGACCCTACGAACTGCGGCTCGACCTGGCGCTCAGCCGCAACGAAATCAAGGAGAAGGCACCCGCCGGGAAGGACTATATCAAGGTCTATTCCACGGGCAGTTGGACGATCACGCCGGTCAGCGGCGGAGACTGGATCCATTTCGAGACCCTTTCCGGAAAAGGAACGGTGCAGGTCAATTTCACTTATGATGAAAACAAGTCGATGTCCCGCGAGGCGCGTTACACCGTATCTTCGCCCGAAGCCGGCAAGCCCCTGGAACTGTATATCGCCCAGGACAAGGGCATGTCTTCCGACATCTCCTACACCCTGAGCAAGTCCACCGTCCTGCTCATCGGCGATGCCGTGGGCATCAACATCCCCGTCAAGACCAATGTGCCGCAGGACAAAATCGACATCGCCGTTTGCGAAGTCAAATACGACGATCCCGACAATGTCGGCTGGATCAGCCATGTCAAACCTTACAAGGACAGATTCTGCTTCGATATCGCCGCCAATGACGGTGCGTACCGTTCCGCCAGCATCTCGGTCACTTTCCCGGTGCCCTATTGGGATGTTCCCGTCACGGCCACCCTCCAGGTGACGCAAGGACTGACCTCCCCGAGTTTCGGGACGGTGGTATCGACCTATGCGGCTCCTTCGGACGGTATCGGCATGGTCAACATCGACCTGGGACTCAATTTCTCGCCCGACCTGTATGATTTCGTGTTCAAGCAGGAATACAGCGCTGACGCTTCGTGGCTGATTTCGCCCGCCGTCACGGCCGACGGCGCTTTCCAGGCTGCCGTGCGTCCCAATACGACGGCCGCCCGCAATGTCACCCTCACGCTGTCCCTGACCAACCGGTCGGGCCGGATTTTTGACCAGCGTTCCATCAAGATCACGCAGGCGAAGGCCGTGCTCGGCAGCGAGACCGGCGAGAATGACGGCGGTGAAGAAATAATGGATCCGGAAGTGGATTTTTAAGCGGAAACGACCATGAAAAAGCCTATCTTATATATGACCCTTCTTTGTGCCGCACTGCTTTCCTGCGCCAAAGAAACCGAAATGCAGCCGACGGATGCCGCAATCGTGGCACCCGGACAGGGACTGTCCTCCGTCTCCGCCGGCATCGAAGCGGACGAGGATGTCAAAAACAGCCTGGAGGATGCAGACGGCAAGCGTTATCTGCTCTGGAGCGAGGGCGACATCATCGGTGTCAGCGGCAATACCTCCGGCGTAGCCCGGGCTTCGCTGGAAACCGGTTTCGGCGGCAAGGCCTCCGGGACTTTCTGGTACAACAGCGAGATCGTCACCGGCGGCGTCAAATATGGTTTCTATCCTTATAGCGACAAAGCCTATGTCAACGGCAACACCCTGACGGCCGTCCTTCCCGACATCCAGCCCTGGAAAGAGGGGAGCCTGATCGGCGACGATGTCCTTGTGATGGCGGGCCGGATGAGCGGCGGCAAACTGGTCTTCACCAATGCGTGCAGCCTGGTCAAGGTGCAGTTGACCGGTACGGGTCGTCTGCTGGATGTCCGTCTGCGCAGCATCAGCAAGCCCCTCGCCGGGACCGGAACCGTCGATTTGTCGGCTTCCGTTCCCCAGTTCCGCGTGACTTCCGATGAGAAATACGAAATCCGCCTCGACCTGGGCGACGGCATCACCCTCTCGGAAACGGAGCCCGTGAGCGTCTGTTTCGCCGTGCCGGCCGGTACTTACGATGACCTGATTCTCTATGCGGGCAACCAATATTGCGTGATGCAGACGAATGCTTCTGCGTCCCATGTTTTCACCGTCCGCCACATCACCCCGATGAAATCCCTGGCCCTCAGCGTACCCAAGGCCTCGGATGCCGTCAATCTCTCCCGGGAAGGCACATCCAACTGCTACCTGATCGATCCTTCCGCCCCTTCCTCCCTCTATACTTTCCGGCTGGCCAAGGTGCGCGGCACCGAGATAACCGGCGTGGCCGCGATGGATTGTCTCTGGGAGACCTCCGTGGGACTGGTCAAAGATATTTGCTACAACAAATCCGACGGGCGCTTCACCTTCCGCACGGCGGGCGGCCGCTCCGGCAACGCCCTGCTTGCCGCGATGGATGGGGACGGCAAGGTCCTCTGGAGCTGGCATATCTGGATCTCGGAGACCGCCGACCAGAAGCGCGATGTCGGGGAGTATGGCAGTTATACCTTCATGGACCGCAACCTGGGTGCGACTTATACCCCCAAGTCCAAGGCGGAAATCTACACGATGACCGATGAGGATGCCGTCAATTCGGCCGGCTTCCAGTACCAGTGGGGCCGCAAGGATCCCTTCCCCGGCGCTTCCACCTTCGACGCGCGCACCCGCTTCCCCGTCAGCAACGGTAAATATGAAGGCGGGGCGGTGACGGCCGGTTATACCAACAAAGACGGTTTTGACATCCCCACGGGTGCTTTCAGCGCCAATTCCTACCAGGTCGTCTTCCACAAATTCTATCCGGACTATCAGGGCTGGGAACTCCGCAATATGTTCAAACTCCAGGCGGAAATGGCCGCATGGCCGCTGTCCTTCAACAAAGTCTTCCAGAACCAGTCGGCGACCTATGCCTCGTCATGGGCCAACAATACCTGGGCCACCTCCACCGTGGGCAATATCCCCTGGTCCGTCACCAAGGCGGACGGCGACCCCTGTCCCGTGGGCTACCGCGTACCCTGCCGGAAGGAAATGCTGGCCTTGCGCTACAAGACCTCGACTTCGGACAACATCACCTACAGCCATTCCCAGCCGAACCGCTACAAATCCCTCTACGATGAGACCCAGCACTACTTCTCGGACGGCGGCTACTGCGATTTCGGCGATTATTTCCTCTTCATTCCCTTTGCCGGCATCCGCACTTCCGGCTACAACACGGCCAACGGCAACGGCTGGGCCGGCGTGATGGCCTTTGTGGGCAACTACAGCAACAACTACAGCGCCAGCGACTGTGCGACGGCATCCCTGTGGACCTTCGATCCGGATGACACGCCGGATGTCCTCTACGGCCTGTACGGATTCCAGAATTGGTGCAAGCCCGACACCCATGTCGCCACCGGCAATGTCTATCAGCGCTATTTCGTGATGTGCGGGCAGTTCAACAATGGCGCGACGGCCGGTTCCTGGCAGAACGGCAACCTGTATGACCCCAACAAAGTACATGCCCTGTCCTGTGGCAGCAATGTCCGTTGTATCAAGATCGAATAAATCATGACAAATCTGAATCATCGTCTTATTTCCCTGTTATGCCTGCTCTCCGTCCTGGCGTGCAGCAAGGAACAGGAAGTCTTTTCCGGCTCCCAACTCGGCGTCGTCCAGACCGACTACGAAGTGGATGCGGACCAGACGGCCAAATTTCTGGTCAAAGTCCTCGCGGCCGGCCCTTATACGGTGACCGGAATGAACGATGTGTCCTGGCTCAAACTCCAGCACCATTCACAGGGGGATGAGGGGTTCTATGTCAAGTGCTCACGCAACGAAGGGGTGCCCAGGATGGCGCGCCTGCTGTTGACGAGCGATGACGACCCCTCCCACCGCGACACGGTACGCATCAAGCAGAAAGGCGTGATTGTCCCCATGCTGAAGATGGACGATGCCGGCCTGATGCTTGACGGGACGGCCGGCACAGGTGTCAAGGCCGTCGATACCAATGTCGAGCCTTCTGAGATAGAGGTGAAAGTCACTTATCCCCTCGGGGAGACGGCCTGGGTGGAGTCCGCGGCTGTCGAGCGGGACAATGCCGGCAAGACGGTGCTCCGCTGCCGGTACGGCGCCAATCCCTCCGCGACCATCCTGCGGAAGGCGGTCGCTGAAATCTCCTTCGTGGACGGGTGGAATCAGGTGACTTCCTACAACTGTTACCTGACCCAGAAGACTTCAGACGGCCGTCAGGGCAACGCCATCTCTTTCGAGCAATTGCGGGCCATGGGGACCACGGACGGCAAGACCCTCACGGAGGATCTGCTGATTACCGGCTATGTAGTCAGCAACACCGAGTCCGGCAACATGGGCGACAACGAGCAGACATCGCCCGCGACCATCGACTACAGCGTCAGCCGCAGGACCCTCTATTTCCAGAGTGAAGACGGCTCCCTCGGGCTTCGCATCACCGCCAGGAGCGACAGTGACAATACCCTGGCGCAATACGACAAGGCGACCCTGGATTTGCGCGGGGCCAAATTGTTCAAATCCTATATCTATGATGCGGCCAAAGTGCCCGAGTTTTACTACATCGAAGATTTTACCGCCTCGATGGTCGTTTCCGTCACCCCGGGCAGCGCGACCGACATTCCCGACAAGACGCGTACCATCGGCGCGCTGACGGACCGGGACATTTTTACCTATGTCACCATTCCCAATTGCGAACTCCCTTTCCGCAAAGGCAGCCTGACCCCCATCAATGAAGGCTATGCCAATGCCGGACTGGCCAACCGCTGCGCCAAATTCCCCGTGCTGCTGCGTGACAACCAGGGCAATTCGATGTATGTCTTTACCAATACGACCTGTCCGTACCGGCGCGACGGCAAATGTCTGCCCTATGGTCAGGGCAGCCTGTCCGGCGTCATCGTCCACGAGCCCTATACCCGCTACGAATACGAGGACAACAATACCGGCGACGAGGATACCTACGGATGGATCGGCAAATATCAGATCCGACACACCGCTTACGAAGACTTCTCCCTGGCCGAAACGATGGAGGGCAGCAGTTTCTCCGCCCTGATTGCGGAATGGCGTTATGTGGACAACGACTTTCTCAAGGGCGGGGCGGCTCCGACAGGCGGCTCCGACGCTTCGGCCCTCCTGACGCAGACCTATACCTATCCGTCCTCCCACAGCCAATATGGCAATACCTGTTTCTACCGGACCAGCGATTTTTCCTACCTCGGCCCGGTCGGGACGGACGAGAGCAGCATCTTCGGCAAGCATACCGGCAATGAAAACGGACTCGGCATCATCCTGGCCGACGGGCAGGACTGGATGGGACCGGACTACTCCGGCCTGTATTGCGAGCGCCGTACGGCCATCAACAACAATTCTCCCCACCAGGGGAAGGGACAGGTGCCGCGTGATGTCGGAGCCGCCTGGGAATTCTGGTACAACCGTGACGGCGCCAACAGCCAGTTGCAGCTCTTCGTGGTCTCCTTCTCTACGAAGAACATCACCACTTCGCATCTTTCCGTCCAGTATGCGATGGCCAACAACTCCAGCACCTCCAATGCGGAGAGCAAACGCGTGGAGTTCGGTCCCCGCTATTGGTATCTCGAATATTCCCTGACGGACGCGACCGGCAAGGCCTCCACCGGCTGGACGACCCTGACGCGCTTCTCCGTGCCCGACATCGTCCAATGGAGCCCCACCACCCAGTTGTGGCAATGTCCCGGCTTCAAGCAGATGTCCACGGAACTTCCGCTGACGCTTTGCGGGAAGGACAAAGTCTATCTGCGCTTCCGTCCCGACGGAGCATGGCAGGGTACGGCCACCCAGTATGCGGCGGCGCCCGAAGCCGGCAGTACGATGGCCTGGACGGCGATGGATTACCTGGCAATCCGCTACAGCAAATGATGCGCAAAGTCTTATATATCCTTCTGGCCCTGACGGTTTCCCGGGCCTTGGCCGCACAGCCCGCGCTCAAGACCTTCGAGCAGGTCCGTGCCTGTCTGGACCGGGAGGGAAGCGTGACCATCACCGATGACTGGCTGCTGCAAGGGCTGGTCGTCAGCGAGCCCGGCAATCCCAACCTGGAACAAAACTGGCAGCGGCATTATTCGACGGTGAAGACAGGTCCCAATGACTGTAAAGTCTATGTGGAAAGCAAGGACGGGCGCCTGGGACTTGCGCTGGACTGTCTCAATGCCGCGACCGCCGGACGCATGACGCGTTTTTCGACCGTCGTCCTGTCGCTCAAGGGCTGCACCCTGACGCGCCGCGACGAGCCGGTCCGTTACACCCTGTCGGGCATCGCGGACGAAAACCTCGTCCGGGTCTATCCCGGCAACCCGGCCAAACTGCCCTGGAAGGAGAAACGCTATGCCGACCTGACGGACGAAGACCTTTATACCTATGTCATTCTCAAAGACGCGGAGTTCGTTCTCAAGGACGGCTCTTTTGCCGACATTTACGAGACTTATGCCCTCAAGAACGGCGTCAACGAGCCGGCCGCTCCCAACGGGTCCATGGACGGATGGGCGACGCTCCTGTGCGACAAGGACGGCTCGCTGTGGTATATCCTCATCAACGGCAAGACGCCCTGGCGTCGCAACGGACTGGCTCTGCCCCAGGGAGCCGGCGACATCGGGGGGATTCTCGTCCATACGCCGCTCCCGCGCTATGGCGGCGATGTGCTGGGCCGTTATCAGTTGCGTCCGCTTTTCCGCGAAGAAATCGGATTGGAGTCCGCTCCGACCGCCGCAAACTGGAAGACCCTCGTGCAGTGGACCTGGAACGCTCCCGGCGATGTCTGGAAGCCCGACGAGGGGCAAGGCCGGCTCAGTTGCAATGTCAAAGGCAGCATCTATCGGGGGAGCGATGCCAACAACACCCGCGTGGAGCCCAAAAACGGCGAGGCGGTCAGGGGCAAGCGGGGCCTGGTCTCCAAAGGGGCGATGACGGTGAAGGCACCCGCCCGCGAGTGGTGGAAATGGCCCGCCAAAGAGCCTTGTTTCGTGCAGGTGGACTTTTCCGCCGCCGGGCTGGAAGGCAAGCGCCTGCTTTTCGCCTTTGCCTTCGCCGCCGGCAACATCGAGCCCGATACCTCATACGGTTTCCCGGTCTATTGGAGCGTGGATTGCTCCCTGGACGGCGGGGAATACCGGACCATCACCCCGCAGGAGTTCATTCTCCGCAGCATGCCGTGGTGGTGGGGAAAATATGTCGAAGGAGTCAATTATCCCACTTCTTCCGAGGCCGGCATGGGCCATACCCAGCATGCCGTCCTGCTGCCGGAGGAGGCGGCGGGCTGCCGGCAGGTATCTTTGCGCCTGCACCCCTCGCGCCTGAATGTCGCCACCCTGGCGATGAGGCAGGGGGACAATGTGATCGT
Organism: uncultured Bacteroidales bacterium; assembly: GCA_946549475.1. Lineage (GTDB taxonomy): Bacteria > Bacteroidota > Bacteroidia > Bacteroidales > UBA932 > Cryptobacteroides. The sequence goes on along the minus strand of CAMNQO010000052.1, from coordinate 699 downwards.
CCGCGAGAATTTCAAAGACCTCACCTATGTTAATTTCGGATCCTTTGTCGTGCGTTATCAGTGATATGAAAAGACTCTTCATACTCTTCTTTTGCCTGCTGACGCCTTTTGCGCTCCGGGCCGCCGGCTATGACCGCGCCAGGACTTTGTCTGTCCTGAACGCGCAGGACGGGACGCTGCTGATTGCGGCGGCCGTCGGCGAGGCGGATGGTCCGGGTGTCATGGTCATGCTGTCCGGCAAGGAAAACGCCCGGAACTGGACGGTCAGCCAGGCGCTGGCAGCCGCATCCGGCAACATCGTCGCCGCCGTCCTGTGGCAAAGGCCGGACGGCGTTCCCGGGGTGTTCTATTCGACGGATGAGGGCTTGCTTTTTGCCTGCCGTTATCAAAACGGGGCCTTTACGGCGCCGGTCGCCCTGGGACGGGGCCGCTGCACGGGCCTGCCTGTGCGGAGCAAGGACGGCCGCTGGCTGCTGCCGCTGCTGATACCCGGTGAAGGCGTGTGTGTGGCGGCTTCTGCGGATGGTGAGTCCTGGACTGCATGCAGCGCCCCCATGCCCGTTCCCGGCAAGGTGGCAGACCGGGACGACAATCCCTGGCTGGTGGAAGAGGCGGACGGGGGACTTCTCCTCTATGCCCGTTCCTGCGGGACGGCCTTTGCGTGGGTAAGCCGCTCGACCGACGGGGCCCGCACCTGGA
>CAMNQO010000051.1 GCA_946549475.1 uncultured Bacteroidales bacterium | reverse complement strand
GAAGGAAGGACGATGTAGGCCACCTTGGCGACGAGGTCTTCCAGCCGGCATCTTTCTTTGCCGCGACAATTCCCGTCCCCCATCAGGATGACTTGTCGGCCCCGTATTTCCCAGATGCGGTGGAGGATGTAGTGGTCGGGCTCGACTTCGGCCAGGACGATGTCGCCTTTGGCGTAAGGACGCTCGGGTACGGACAGTTCCACGCTGTCAATTTCACCCCGGATGAAAGGAAGCATGCTGTTCCCTTTGGTGCGGAGGGTGACATGGAAGCCCTGGCGGACATATCTCTTGACTTCCCCGAGCAGAATGGCGTTGGGGAGAATCAGCCTGCTGGCCGGAATGCCCTGTGGGCTTTTTATCTGTTCGGATGCGGACATCGGTGCGTTTCGCGGTTCAAAAAAGGCGACGCAAAAGCCATCGGGCTGTTTGGTCGCCTTTTATCCTGGGTAAAATCAATTTATTGCTCGTCCTGCAACTGAAGGTGCTGGACATAGATGGCTTTCATCTTGGCCATTCTTTTCTTGACGGACGGCTTGGTAAACTCCCGGCGTGCACGCAACTCACGGATAGCACCGGTCTTCTCAAATTTTCTTTTGAACTTTTTGAGAGCCTTTTCGATGTTGTCGCCGTCTTTGACTTGTACAATAATCATAGCAATGAATCACCTCCTTTTGTTAGCAGGTGCAAAGGTATCACTTTTTTGTCAAAATGCAAATTTTTTGGTTATCTTTGCGAGGAGTGCCCATGATGGAAATCGCCTTTTCATACGACCGTCCGGTGACCGGGAGACAGTTCCTCGGCAGGAAATCCGATTGCGAGCAACTTCGGAAGGCGATTCTTGCCGGAGAAAACATTGCTCTCTATGCTGCCCCCAAGGGAGGAAAGACTTCGCTGATCTCCCAGGTCCTGTTGCAATTGGAGCAAGGAGGAGAGCCGGTTGCCTTCTGCAAGGTGCCGGCAGGCAACGCCATCCGTATCGAAGATTTCGTGCGTAACCTGTATCACCGGTTTTGTGAGGCGCTCAATCTGTCGGCGGACCCGTCCCTCCTGAAAGTTGCCCCGGGACAGGATTTTTGCGGACGGATAATGATGGAGATGGCCCGGCTGGCCTGCGACCGTCCGTTGGGAAGGGTCCTGATACAGATCGAGGATTTCCAGCGTCTGGACAGCCTGGAAAATTCCGCCGCTTTTATGCGGGCTTTCCGGGATATGCTCCAGGCGACGCGGGCGTCGGTGGTGGGTTATGTGCTGACGGGCTCACAACTCAATGCGATGAAAGCATTGTTCCTCAAAAGTCCCTTCTTCAAGGATTCGGTCCGTACCCTCACCCTCTCCCGGATAGAGGACCGGGAGATATACGAATATGTGCGCCGTAATTTCGATGTGACGGGAAAGGTCATGGAGCGGGCGGACATCGAGCAGGTCATCCGCATGCTGGAAGGGAATATCTGGTATATCAAACATTATATGTCGCTGTGCGACTCCATGACGCGCGGGTACATCAATGCGGCTGTCATGTCCGGCGCCCTTGCCGCCCTGGTCTCTTCCCAACTTCCTTATTTCCAGTACATCGCTTCCAATCTGACCTGTTTCCAGTTGCGTTTTCTCAAGGCTCTCATCGACAACGGCCCCCGCTGCAATTTTTCTTCCGCCAGAATCATGAAGGATTACGGGCTCAACTCTTCCGCCAACATCGTCCGTGTCCGCGATGCGCTGTTGAAGAAAGAAATCATCACCCGGGACGGGAAGGGGGACTGGCGCTTCATCGACCCGCTGCTCCGCTATTGGTTCAGACATTATTTCTTTCAATAATTTTTTCAAATCAAATTTTTTTTCTACCTTTGCCGTCCTTACTGACGGCTGATTGGTGCTCGTTCAAGTCCTTATTGAAGATAAGGCGCCCACAGTCAAAACTTTAACAGTTTTTAAAATGTACGCTATCGTAGAAATCGGCGGCCAGCAGTTCAAGGTGGAGGCTGGCAAAAAGATCTTCGTCAACCGCCTGCCGGATGCGAAGGACGCCAAAGTCGAGTTTGATACCGTCCTGCTCGTGGACAACGACGGGAAGGTGAAAGTCGGCTCACCTTATGTAAAGGGCGCTGTCGTCAAGGCCACGGTCCTGGATGACACTTGCAAGGCAGACAAAGTCCTGGTCTTCAAGAAAATCCGCCGCAAAGGTTACAAGAAGTTGAACGGTCATCGTCAGTACCTGACGAAACTTCAGATCGAGGAAATCGCTTAATTTTAGGAGAAACAGTTATGGCACATAAAAAAGGTGTAGGTAGTTCTAAGAACGGCCGTGAATCAGAAAGCAAGCGATTGGGACTGAAGAAGTTCGGATCGGAAAAAGTGAAAGCGGGAAATATCCTCGTCCGTCAGCGCGGTACGGTCCACAACCCGGGCCTCAATGTCGGTATGGGACGCGATCACACCCTCTATGCACTTGTTGACGGAGTGGTCAAATATACCAAGAAATCCCAAGGCAAATCTTATGTCTCAGTCCTCCCCTTCGAAAACTAAGAGGCCTGAACGGTAATATATAGAAGAGGATTGTAGCAGCCGCATCAGGTCAGCGACAATCCTCTTTTTATTTTAGGAATACAGTATGCTCACACTCAAACTTCTCCGGGAAAACCCCGAATTTGTCATCCACAAACTCGCCGTCAAGCATTTCGATGCACGGGAAATCGTAGAGAATATCAACCGGCGGGACGAGGACCGCCGCCGTCTCCAGCAGCAACTTGACAGCAGCCTGTCCGAGCAGAAGAAGGCCGCTGCCCTCATCGGCGGTTATATGAAAGCCGGTGACAAGGCCGCCGCCGAAGCCGCCAAGGCGGAAGTGGCGAAACTCAAAGAGGACTCCGCCCGCCTGCAGGCGGAAGCGGAAGCCAACCTGCAGGAACTGAACGCCTTGCTCGTCCTGCTTCCCAACCTGCCCTGCGACCTGGTCCCCGAAGGCCGGAGCGCCGAAGACAATGTCGTGGTCAAGATGGGCAACGCCATTCCCGAACTCGGCCCCGATGCCCTTCCCCACTGGGAACTCGCCAGGAAACTCGACATCATCGACTTCGACCTGGGCGTCAAGATTACGGGAGCGGGTTTCCCTGTCTATAAAGGAAAGGGGGCGAAACTCCAGCGTGCCCTCATCAACTTCTTCCTCGATTGCAACAGCGTGGCCGGCTATCTGGAAGTGGAGCCGCCCGTGATGGTCAACGAAGCCTCCGGTTTCGGCACGGGACAACTGCCGGACAAAGAAGGCCAGATGTACCACGCCAATCTCGACAATTTCTATATGGTCCCCACCGCCGAGGTGCCTGTGACCAACATTTTCCGGGATGTCATTCTCGCAGAAAAGGACCTCCCGCAGAAGATGACCGCCTATACGCCCTGCTTCCGCCGCGAGGCCGGATCCTATGGCAAGGATGTGCGCGGGCTCAACCGTCTCCACCAGTTCGACAAGGTCGAAATCGTCCGGGTCGAAAGGCCGGAAGACTCCTACGCCGCTCTGGACGCGATGGTCGCCCATGTGGAGGGTATCGTCAACAAACTCGGCCTGCCGTACCGCATCCTGCGGCTGTGCGGCGGCGACATGAGTTTCACCTCGGCCATTACCTACGACTTCGAACTCTACAGCGCCGCGCAGGGCCGCTGGCTCGAAATCTCCTCGGTCTCCAACTTCGAGAGTTATCAGGCCAACCGCCTGCATCTGCGTTACAAGGATGCCGACGGCAAGATCCAGCTCTGCCACACCCTGAACGGCAGTTCGCTCGCCCTTCCCCGCGTCGTGGCGACTTTGCTCGAGAACTGCCAGAAAGACGGACATGTCATCATCCCCGAAGCCCTCAGGCCTTACACCGGCTTCGATGAAATCTAAACAAGTCATCTTGGGAATAGACCCCGGGACCAATCTGCTTGGTTACGGGGTCATTTCCGTAGATGACAAGGGCCCCCGCTACGAGACGATGGGGGTGTTCGACCTTCGCAAGATCAAGGACCCGTTTGAAAAACTGGCCAATATCCACGCCGGGGTGCAGGAACTGATTGCACTCTGGCATCCCGACGAGATGGCCGTCGAGTCGCCCTTCTATGGCAAGAATGCGCAGGTCATCCTCAAACTGGGCCGGGCGCAGGGAGCGGCGATGATTGCGGCCACGCACGAGGGGATTCCCGTTACGGAATATGCACCTCGAAAAGCCAAAATCGCCATCTGCGGCAACGGGGCGGCGAGCAAGGAACAGGTGAGCGTGATGATACAGAAGACGCTCGGAGTGGAACTTGCGCCCGAACACCTGGATGCGACGGATGCCCTGGCCCTCGCCCTGTGCCATTATTACGAATGCCATTCCCTGGCGGCCCGTTCCGCCGCAGAGGCTGTAACAACCCGTTCCGGCGCAGGGAACGGAGGGACGGCCCGCAAGTCCCGTTCCTGGGCGGACTTTTTGAAAGAACATCCCGAACGAAAAAACAAGGACTGATTTTTTAACCTTTACCGGCATATCGCGTCAAAAGACGGTTTTGATAGGTTTCTTATGAAAAAATTGCTGCTGTTCTGCCTGCTTTTGTTTCCGGCAGGCCTTTTTGCCCAGTCGTTTACGGTCGAATTGTCACTTGAAGGAGAGGCGGACGGCCAGCCCGTACAGTTTGCCACCGTTTCCCTGATTCCGCAGGGACAGGACAAGGCCGTCAAGTATATCCTCTCCGACGACAAGGGCTATGCGAAGTTGGAAAAGGTTCGCAAAGGGACTTATACCCTCAAGGCCGAATTGCTCGGTTACAAGCCGCTGGAGAAAGCCATCAAGGTGGAGGGTGACACCCGCCTGGGCAAATTGCTGATGGCCATCGATTCACAGACCCTCGATGCGGCCCGGGTATCGGAGGTGGGCAATCCCATCACCATCAAGAAAGACACCATCGAGTACAACGCAACCTCCTTCCGTACGACGGACAACGATATGCTCGAAAACCTGCTCAAGAAACTGCCCGGCGTGGAGGTCGCTTCGGACGGTACCATCACGGCCAACGGACAGACCATCAGCAAAATCACCATCGACGGCAAGACTTTCTTCCTGGACGACCCGCAGCTGGCGGCCAAGAATCTCCCCGCCAAGATAGTGGAGAAAGTGAAGGTCGTCGAGAAAAAGTCCGACCAGGCCCTCTTTACCGGCATCGATGACGGCGAGGAGGAGACGGTCATCGACCTTTCACTCAAGAAGGGAATGATGAACGGCTGGTTCGGCAACATTTCGGGCGGCGGCGGACATGATTTCCAGCAGATCGGCAGCATGAACGAGCCGGTCCGGTGGCAGGGGGCGGCGATGGTCGGCAACTTCACGGAGAATCGCCAGATCAGCATCATTCTCAACGGCAACAATACCAACAACCGGGGCTTCAACGATATGGCCGGCTCGATGATGCGGAGCATGCGCGGCGGTGGCGGCGGTATGGGCGGCGGCAGCGGCTGGGGCAGCAGCAACGGCGTCTCCACTTCCTGGCTGGCCGGTCTCAACGGAGCCTGGACCTTGCTGGACAACAATGCCATGGACCTGGGCGGCAACTATCTGTACAACGGCAACAATACCCTCATCACGGAAAAAAGTGACAAGACCACCTATCTGGACGACGGACAGACCCTGGTCTATAAGAGCGGCGGCCCTTACGACCTGCTCGGCCACGATGTCGGCGACCTGGGCGGCTACGGGCTCAACCGCACGCTCACCCAGGGCCATCGTTTCGGCGTGAAAATGGACTGGAAAATCAACGAGAACACTTCCATCCTCTTCGAGCCGCAGGTCAATTTCGGCGGTGGAAATTTCAACGAATATTCCATCGACAGCACCTGGCGGACAGGAGCCCTCAAGAATGCCGGCTTCACTTTCACCGACGGCAACAACAGCAACTGGACGGCCAGCGGCCGGCTCTTGCTGCGACAGCGTCTCGGCAAGCCGGGCCGTACGATATCCGCCAATGTCCGTTACTCCTTCTCCGGCAACAAACTCGAAGGTTTCAACCGTTCTCTCAGCCGCAGTCTCCTGGATGACGGCGTCACCTGGGACGGTACGCCTACCGACCAGTGGTACGACGGCAACAGCAATGCCTCCATGGTTTCCACCCGCGTAGTCTATACAGAGCCCTTGATTGACAACTTCTATCTGGAGACCAACGCGATGTACCAGTGGAGCAGGAACAACAGTACGCGGAACACCTTTGATATCGCCCACGATGCCACGGCTGTGACGCTGGCCGATCTGATGCGGTCTGAAGACCTTTCACGACTGACCCGCAACGAGACTTATTCCCGCGACATCACCAACGAATATCACAATATGGCTGCGGGTATGAACCTCCAGTATCAGCTGAAGAAATTGCGTGTCCAGGTCGGAGCCGCCTACCGTCCTACGATTACCGACAACCTGACCAACGGCAAGAACTACCACAGCATCGTCCACAACTGGTCGCCGCAGGCGATGTTCAATTACGAATTTTCGGACAATTCCAACATCCGCCTTTTCTACCGGGGCCAGTCCAACCAGCCTTCCACCTCGCAGTTGATGCCGGTCCCCGACAACAGCAACCCGCTCAGCATCAGTTTCGGTAATCCCTACCTCAAGCCCTATTTCACCCACCGCATCCGGGGCCATTTCGGCTATACCGACAAGCAGACTTTCTTCTCCATCCGGGGCTGGTTCGGCGGCAATGTCAACAAGGATGACATCACCTCCGCCCGCTGGTATGACGGAGGCGGCGTGCAGTATTCCATGCCTGTCAACGGGCCATTGGGCGGCAATGTGAACTTCGGCAGTTTCATCAACAGTCCGATAGCCAAGAGCAATTTCTCCCTGTCCAATATGCTCAGTTTTACCTATGCCAACAACACCAATTATGTCGGCATCTCTTCCAAGAGCGCGGACTTTACGACAAAATACTACGATGCGGCCAACGCTTCTTTCCGGTATGACGACTTCAACCGCGATTTCTTCTCTGATCAGGCCGTTTACACGATGGGGGACTATTTTACGGTCAACAACACCCAGTCACTGAGTATGACCGAGCGTTTCAAACTGACTTTCCGCAACGACTTTGTCGAAGCTTCTGCCACTGCGGCGACTACGATGAACAAAGGCTGGTACACCCTGGCATCCTCGGCGGACAACCTGCGATTCCGCAACCAGGTGCAGGCCGAGATGCTCTGGACCATTCCCGGCGGGGTGGGGCTCAATGCCGATGCCTCCTATATATGGTACAACGGCTATACCAATGCGGAAAACGAGTGCATCGTCAATGCGGAGATTACCAAGTTGCTTTTCAAGAATCAGTTTACCTTGAGCCTCAAGGTCTTCGATATCCTCAATCAATCCCGCAACCACTATGTGACCGACAGCGGAAACGTGCATTCCGAACTGCACAACAATACCCTCGGCCGCTATGTGATGATTTCCCTGACCTACCGCTTCGGCAACTTCGGCCAGGCCGGCAAGCAGATGGAAAGCCGGATGCAGCGCGAACGCGCCTCAGGCCGCGGCCCCCGCTTCTGATACCCGCCCTATTCCGCCACGCAGCGGACTCCGAAACCTTTGTTCATCCGGTCCGTCCCGGTGGTGATGTCCGTACCGTTGTCATACCAGCGGCGCATGTTGTCCGTCGATGTCCATGTGCTGGTCCAAAGCGTAGCCACACGGCCGCTGTTGTTCAGGCGGCTGTAACTGAGATAGCCGTTTGCCGGGATGAAGAAGACCGTTGAGCCGTTGGTGAAGACCTTGGAATAGGAGTTGGAATAAGGTTCCGTCTTCGTGAAAGAGGAGCCGTAGAGCGTATTGCGGAGGCTGTTCAACTGGTCGGCGGTAGGGACCTTCCATCCGGGAGGGCAGGGGTCGTGGACGCCTTTGGTGCTGGTCCACAACACCTTTTCTACGCTGTCATTGATCGGATAGGACTTGTGTGCGAAGCACCAGGGGTTGCGGATGCCATATTCAATCGGGAAGGGGCTGCTCTCGTCGTTCAGGAAATGCGTGGCGAATTTTTCGTTGAAAACACAGGGAATGCTCAGCATGAAGAAAGACCCTTCTTCATCCCGGTAGCCGGACGGCGATTTGTAGATGGCGTTGACATCGGCGCCCGGGAAGGGATCCTTCCGACCCCATTGGAAATGGGCTCCCATGGCTGAAGGCGGGACGGCCGGCTGGTTTTCGGCCGGGACATAGCCCGTCCAGGCTCCCAGATTGCGGTCGCTCCATTTGTTCCCGCCGATGGTGACGCTTTTCAACTCGGGCGTGTGCCAGATCATCCAACTCCACTGGATGGCACCTTGCGCATCGGTCATGGCAATGGTCCCGTAGCCGTATTTCCCTTCTTTGACGGTAAAACGCACATAGGAGCCGTCAAAGACCACGTCGTCGAAAAGTTCTGCGTCCGTCTTGAAAATCCAGTCGGCCCGGTTTCCCTCCACCAGAGCCCCGCCGCAGCGGAAAGGTGCGAAGGCATAATTGCCGCCGTGCGTGACGAGATAGGTGTTGGAAAAGCGGTTGACATCGGGAATGATATATTCGCAGACGGCCGTACCGCAACGGAGGGTGATTTTCTGGTCGCCCCGGGCCGTGCTGTTGTTGAGGGTCAGCGTCAGGTCGGCATTGCCGTTTCCGCTGGTGGCTGACGCTGTCAGGCAGGACGGAACGGTGAGGCTCCAACTTCCGTTGGCGATGATGGAAAGGGTGAAAGGACGGTCTTTGCCGGCGGCCAGGCAGGTGCTGACTTTGCTCACCTCGATTTTGTCCCGGAATACATCCTGAACGACGGAAAGGGTCCGGACTTTGCCTTGGCTGGAAAAACTGACCGTGGCGGACCGGATGCCGGAACTCCGGTTGGCGCTGGCGGAGACGATGATTTTTGCGCTGGCGTCCGAAGAGGACTGACTCAGGCGAATCCAGTCCGCGTCCGCGATTGCCGTCCAAGGATGGCTGCAGAGGACTTCCACCACCGAGGCGCTGCTCTCATCTCCCTCAAGGGAAAGGGATGTGACGCTCAATTCGATGCCGTTGTCGTAACGGGGTGCTTCGACCTTGGCGCAGGAAACCGCCAGAAAGAGGAAGGGGAGAAGATATTTTTTCATACCGTAGGATGTTGTTCAAAACAAATTTAACTATCTATTAACGAGATGCCGGAAAAAATACTTATTTAGAGTAAGTAAATTCCGGTTAAAGTCGTTAAAAGATAGTCAATATGGACACGAAAAGTACAGAAAAAGAACAGTTGTTCCTTTTGGAGACCCTTTACAAAGAACACCTGCCGCGGCTGCTCCAGTATGCCCGGCGGTATGTTCCGGATGCCGTTGCGGACGACTTGGTCCAAGATGTATTCTTCCGTCTGTGGCAGGGAAACCGGACTTTTTTTGACATTGCCGATGACGGCATTCAGCAGATGTATCTCTACCGTTCCGTCAGGAATGCCTGCAAGGATTGGCTGAAACACAAGATTGCCGTTTCCAACCATATTTCCGAGACGCTGTACCTCTTCCGTTTCGAGACGATGGATGAGGAGGCGGTGGAGCCGGAACTCTTTGAAGAGCGTCTGAAGAATGTGCAGCGGGAAGCGGAAAAACTTCCGGAGCGTTGCCGCGAGATCTTTTTCATGCGGTATCGCAAAATGTTGAAAAGCAGGGATATCGCCCGTTATTTCGGCATTTCCCAGCGAACGGTGGAGGCCCAACTGTACAAGGCATTGCAATTATTACGAAAGACACTGAAATAAATGGAAGAAAAGGCAACATTGATTATCCGATATATTGACGGGACGCTCGACAAGGAGCAGACCGACCGGCTGATGCAACTGATGCGGGAGGATCCGGACCTGCGCCGGGAAATCCTGGACATGGAAGATATCGCCACTTCTGTCGGAGAAAGCAAGATGTCCCCTTGGGAAAAAGAGCGTCGTTTTGCCGACCTGATGCGTGCCATCGGCGGGCGGCGAAAGTATGTCCGCCACCAGATCCACAAGTTTCTGACCATCGCCGCCGTCCTCGTCGCTGCCGTGCGCGTACCCGGCGTCGTCCACCACCCATTCC
>CAMNQO010000050.1 GCA_946549475.1 uncultured Bacteroidales bacterium | reverse complement strand
GGGCGGCATCCGAGTCGAGCCGGCTGATGCGCGCCTGCGGGAAAAGTGCGGCGGCCTCTTCTTCGATTTTCTGGGTGCCGGCGCCCATCGGCAGCAGGGGACCGCCACATTCGGGACAGACGGTGGCATAAGGCCGGGTCCTGCCGCAGTGGTGGCAGGCGAGCCGGCCGTCGGCTTTGTTGTAGGAGAGGGGCAGGTTGCAGCGCTTGCATTTGGGAATGAAGCCGCATTGTCCGCATTGGACATACGGTGCATAGGCTTTGCGGGAGCGCAGGATGATGGCTTGTTTCCCTTCTTGCAGACAATCCCGGAGGATGCCGGTGAGTTTGCGGGAAAAACTGCCTTCCATCCCGTTTTTGCGTTTTTCCTCGATCGTATTGATGAATACGATGTCTGCCGGCTCGGCCTGGTGATATTTTTCGCGGAGGAGGAAACGGACCATCTTGCCCTTTTCGCAGTTGTACAGCGACTCCAGGGAGGGCGTGGCGGAACCGAGCAGGACGGGGCAGGAGAGGGTCTGTGCCAGCAGGATGGCGGCATCGCGTCCGTTGTAGCGCGGGGCGGGGGCGTCTTGCTTGTAGGAGGCGTCATGCTCTTCGTCCACGATGATGAGACCGAAACACTGCGGGGGCAGAAAGACGCTGCTGCGGGTCCCGAGTACGAGCAGCGGATCACCCGCCGTGCAGAGTTCGCGGCACAGGCGGGCGCGGCGGGCCGGCGTCTCCTTGCTGTGATAGGTGCGCAGCGCATCGCCGGCCTGCCTGCGGAGGCGTTCTTCCAACTGTCGGCTGAGGGCGATTTCCGGAACCATATAGAGGACGCACCGGCCGGCGGCGAGTACTTCACGGGCCAGGGCCAGGTAGATTTCGGTCTTGCCGGATCCGGTCACGCCTTCCAGCAGGACATTCTTTCCCGACCGGAGCGCGCTGCGAATCCCTTCGAAGACCTGTTGCTGTCCGGAGGAAAGCGCCGGTGCGGCCGGAGCGGAGGGCTCCTGACCGGCTCCGACGGCTTTTTTCCGTCCCGTTCCGGCTGTCAAATCTCCCCGGAAGCAGGCCTTGTACACTTCTCCGACACTGCAAAGGTAGTACCCGGCCAGTTTCTCCCAAAATTCCATCGTCCGTCCTTCCGTTCGGGGGCGGTCGGCCAGCAGGCTTTCAACAGGACGGATTTTTCCGGGAGGGATGCCTTCCGGAGCGGTGGACGAGAGGCGGCGGATGACGCCGGCGTGCAACTTACCGGCGAGCCGTACTTCTACGGCCATGCCTTCGCATGCGTCGTCCGATACCTTGTACCAGGGCAGCCAGGCAAGTTTGACGGGAAGTATGACTTGTGCATAGGCCATCGTATGACAGGTCCGCAGGCATGGTGTCAGAAATCCACGCCGTCCAGTTCGACTTCACTCCGCAGGTTCCCGCGAATGAATTTCTGGCGATCAGGGGTGTTGTCGCCCATATAGAACTCCATCAAGCCTTTGATATTCTCGTCGTCGCTGATTTTGACGGGGTCGAGACGCATGTTTTCGCCGATGAAGTCAGAGAACTCGTGCGGAGAAATCTCACCCAGACCCTTGAAGCGCGTGATCTTCGCGTCCTTGAGTTCGGCTTGCGCCTGGTTTTTCTCATCCTGGTCGAAACAGTAACGGACTTCCTTTTTGTTCTTGACGCGGAACAGGGGCGTCTGGAGAATGTGGATGTGGCCGCGGCGTACCAGGTCGGGATGATATTTGAGGAAGAACGAGACGACCAGCATGCGGATGTGCATCCCGTCGTCATCGGCATCGGTTGCGACGATGATGTTGTTGTAGCGAAGGTTGTCGCTGTCGTTCTCGATGCCCAGGGCGGAAATCAGGTAGTTCAGTTCGTCGTTGCCCGCCACTTTCTTGGGCTTTTCCTTGACACAGTTGATGGGCTTGCCCCGCAGGGAGAAGACGGCCTGGAAGTCGGCGTTGCGGGCCTGGGTGAGGGTGCCGCTTGCCGAGTCTCCTTCGGTGATGAAGATACTGCTCTTCTCGGGCATCTCTTCCTTTCCCTTGGGGGTCTTCTCGTTGTAGTGGTACATGCAGTCCCTGAGTTTGGGATTGTAAGTGGCCGTCGTCTTGTTGCGTTCCCGGCTTTGTTTCTGGATGCTCTGGATCTCCTTGCGCTGCTCCTCGGATTCGGTGATTTTCTCCAGCAGGACCGGAACGATTTCCTTGTGGATGTGCAGGTAATCGTCCAACTGGCGTCCGACGAAATCATTGACGAAACTGCGTACGGACGGTCCCTTGTCGAGACTGTGCGTGCCGTCCGGATTCTGGATGTCTTTCTGCCAGAGATAGGGGCTGCCGAGTTTGACCTTGGTCTGGGACTCGAAGATGGGCTCCTGGATCTGGATGCTGATAGCGCCGATGATGCTCTGACGGATGTCTTCAGGGGCAAAGTCTTTCTTGTAGTTGACCTTGAAGAACTCTTTGAGGCACTTGGCTACCGCCTCGCGGAAAGCCGCCAGGTGCGTACCGCCCTCGCGGGTGTTCTGCCCGTTGACGAAGGAAGCGATATTCTCGCCGTAACTGCGTCCGTGGGTGATGACGACTTCGATGTCTTCGCCCACCAGGTGGACGGGCTCGTAGAGCGGTACTTCATTGAGCGAGTCTTTCACCAGGTCCAGCAGTCCGTTGGTGCTGGAGAATGAAGTCCCGTTGAGCGAGAGGGTGAGGCCGATGTTGAGGTAGGAGTAGTTCTTGAGCATTTCCTCTACATAGTCCTGACGGAAATGGTAGCCCACGAACATATTCGGATCGGGGGTGAAACGGATGAAAGTGCCGTTGCGCTCGCCGCTCTCCCGCTCGCCGCTTTCGATGAGTTCTCCGCGGCGGAACAGGGCGAAACTGCTCCGGCCGTCACGGAAAGACTCGGCATAAAACTCTTCGGAAAGGGCGTTGGCGGCCTTGGCCCCCACGCCGTTCAGGCCGACGGCTTTCTTGAAAACCGCATCGTCATATTTGGCGCCGGTGTTGAGTTTGCTGAATACATCCACGAGGCTCCCGAGAGGCACGCCGCGGCCGTAGTCGCGCACGCTGACGGTCTTCTCGTCCAAGGTCACCTTGATGACCTTGCCGTGCTTCATCCGGAATTCATCGACCGAGTTGTCGAGTATCTCTTTCAACAGCACATAGATGCCGTCGTCCTCCTTCTCTCCATTGCCCAGTTTCCCGATATACATTCCGGGCCGCAGCCGGATGTGCTCCATGTCTTCCAGGTGCCGGATGGCGCTCTCGTCATAGACGCCCTGACCGGGGATGGTGATATCTTCTGCTTCGTTTGCCATAATTATTCCTATAACCTGCGAATATACGGAAAAAGCGATAATTTTCCAAGTTTTCGGCGGAAGTTATCATGGCTCGCAAACCAGCAGGACCCAGTGGCTGTCGTTGACGGGCGGCCCGAAGTCGATGTCCACCATACTGCTGCCCTTTTTGAGCGCCTTGAGCGTGATGGACCGGCCATCCTCGCCGAGGCGGTATTCAAACATCCCCCGCTCGGTGCCGTAGGTGAAGAGGCTTTCCTGGCGGAATGTGCAGCGGGTCCCGGAGGGGAAACATTCTGCACGGATGGTCACTTCTTCGCCCAGGCCCCATTCGATGTAGTCGGCGGGATGGACTTTGTACCAGCCGATGTCGTCCCGATAACCCACGCCTTCCCGATCCACCCGCCATCCGTCCGTACCCAGCCCGTCTCCCGCCGGACAGATGCGGATGTGCGCGTGACAGCCCCTCCGGATGTCGAAACGGCCGTTCTCTTCCAGCCGGAAACGATAGACAAGGTACTGGTCGGCCAAAGTGCAGAGCGAGTCGCTGAGGTAGTCGAAATACGCCTCTGCCCATGTGCCCAGCGACGGAGAGTCTCCCTGCAAGTTTTCCATGACATAGAGACTGACTTCATCGCTGACGGGGCGCTTGTCGCGGGGATTGAGCGGGATGCACTGGTCGCGTGTGAGCGTGAAGCCGGAGCCGAACACATCGTCCGTCCCCAGGACGCCGCTCTGCGCGAAAGGCGTCGCCCAGCGGGGGCAGTTACCGATCCGCAGTTGCCGGCACTCCATCCGGACATCCGGGTTGAGTCCGCTACGGTCGATGCTGACGCTGACTTTGGCCATCAGCCGTCTGAGCATCAACTGTATGTCCGTGTCTTCTTCCACCAGGGCTTCCGTCATGCCGCTCATCACCATGCCGGGGCCGTATTCGTCGGGCCAGGCGAGATAGTACCGGTAGCGCATCAGTTGTTCCAAACCGGCCGGGCGGAGGTCGTAGCCCAGATTGGCGCAGGCCAGGATGCGGTAGCGGCAGCCGCAGACCAGGTCCAGCCGGACAGGCTCACCGGAGAGGATCTGCTGCATCCGGGGCCCCTCGATGTACAGCGCATGCTCGGTGACGCTGCCGTTGAATACAAAAAGATTGAGGTCTGTCAGTTTGTCCTCGTCAGGCAGCAAAGCCTTGTCTTCGGCGGAGCAAGCCTGGATATGGATCCGGGCGTGTTTTCTCGCACCAGGCATGTCCGCACCCGACGGTTCCCGCATACAGGCGGACGCAAGCAGGAACATCAGCATCACGGCCCTTCCCGTACACAAACGGCAGAGCCTCAATCTGTAATCAGTATCTTTCATATTTTTCTTCCAGGTTTTCCCATTCTTCTGTCCGGATGACGATTCCGGTGCGGGCGAGTTCGACCACCGTGTCGGGATCACGGCTGCCCAGATGGCGCAGGGTGATGTCGAAGTCATAGGTCTTGCCCCGTGCGATTCCCCGGGCCGCTCCGGCAACCTCCCCGTCCCCGTGTCCGATATTGACCGGATAGTAGAAACGCTCCCCGTCGATGCGGCATTCGACGACCAGGCGTGTGAACAGACTTCCGATTTCCTCCTGCGGATTTTGGTTGGGGTAGCAGTACAGGCTGCTCCCGATGCTGCGGGGCGAGGTCCCGAGCCGTCCTTCTATGTTGAAGCGCAGCATGGCGGGCGTGACAAACCGCCGGAGGTCTGCATCGCTCCAGCGTCCGCAGTTGCAGAACTGCTCCGCCCGTATGCCGTCTCCTTCCAGTAAAGGACAACGGCAGTTGACATTGGTCAGGTAGATGGCGACGCTGTCAACGACGGCACCGGCGTAGGAGCGGTCCGTGAAATCGGCGGCCAGGTGCGAGATGCGGATGCGGGTGAGCAAAGGTGTCAGGCAGACTTCGGACCGGGGATCAACGCCGGCATCCAGGTCGGTCATTCCGCTGAGCAGGGGATGCTCCGGATCTTCTTCTTCCAGCCGTCCGCAACATTTTTTCAGATGCTCAAGGGTAACGATGTCGTTGTATGTCAGCCGGCCGGGAGCCATGCCGGAGAGGATGACGAGTCTTTTGGGACCGGTGGTCAGGGTCAGCCGGATCTCCTGTGCGCCGGCGATGCGCGAATACGAGTCGATGCGGTAGCCGTTGGCAGGGTCGTAGGCGAAGATGTCCAGTGTGTCTGCGGGAATGCCGGCCGCCCGGGAGGCTGGCATTTTCAGGGCCAGCGTGCAACTGCACTTCGGGGCCGCCTCGAAGTCAGGACCCGTCCCGGGCGCTGCTTTCCGGCAGCCACAAAGGCAGAGCGGGACAGTCCAAAGGAGTAAAGCAAGCAAATAACTAATGTGGGAATGATGTGACGCGGCGGCAAATGCTCGGAGGGGAGACTCCTCTCCTTGGGATAGGAAGCCAGTGAAAACTTCCGCTTTTGACACTGTGTCTGCCGTACGCGCCGCATGGGCTGTCCATCGCATTTTTTTCATTTTGTTTGACGTATTATGGTCATGCCGCAAATGTAGAGGCCCAAAATGAGAAAACTAAAAAAGTCAAGAAAAATTTTTCTTTTTCTTGACTTTTTTGTGAAATTGCAACTTTTCAGCCCGTTTGCCGGGGCGGAAGGCTATGCGCCGAAGTTGTCGTAGAGGATGTTCTCGGGTGCGACGCCCAGGGAGTCCAGCAGGTTGTTCACGGCGCCCACCATCATCGGAGGACCGCACATGAAGTACTTGATGTCTTCGGGGGCTTCGTGGTTCTTGAGATAAGTCTCGAACATCACATTGTGGACAAATCCGGCGGTGTACTTCACACCGGCCGCATCCGCGGCGGGATCAGGACGGTCGAGGGCGAGATAGAAGTGGAAGTTGGGATTCTCCCGCTCGATCTCGGCGAAATCTTCCAGATAGAAGGCTTCGACCAGGGCACGGGCACCGTAGAAGAAACGGACCTGCTTTTTGGTGTGCCGTGTCTTGAACAGTTCCATGATGTGGGAACGGAGGGGAGCCATACCGGCGCCGCCGCCCACAAAGATGTATTCCTGATCGTCCGGGTCGCCCTCCGGCAGGAGGAACTCACCGTAAGGACCGCTGATGATGACCTTGTCGCCCGGTTTGCGGGTGAAGACATAGGAGGAGGCGATACCCGGGTTGACGGGCAGGAGTTTCGGTCCCAGTTCACGGGGCACGCTGCGGTCGAACGGAGGCGTGGCGATACGCACGTTGAGCTTGATGATGCCCTTCTCTCCCGGATACGAGGCCATCGAGTAGGCACGGATGGTCGCTTCGGGGTTGGAGGCGTGCAGGTTGAAGAAACCGAATTTCTCCCAGTCGCCGCGATACTCTTCGCCCACGGCGATGTCCTTGAAGTCCAGTTCGTACTTGGGGATGTCGATCTGGATGTATTCACCGCTCTTGAACTCGAGGTGTTCGCCTTCCGGCAGTTTGACGGTGAATTCCTTGATGAAGGTCGCTACATTGTCGTTGCTGATGACTTCGCATTCGAGTTTCTTGACGGAGAGGGCGGAGTCAGGGATGACAATCTTGAGGTCTTCCTTGACTTTCACCTGGCAGCCCAGGCGCCAGTGGTCCTGAATCTGCTTGCGGTTGAAGAAACCGACTTCGGTGGGCAGGATTTCTCCGCCGCCTTCGACTACGCGGCACTTGCACTGTCCGCAGTTGCCTTTTCCGCCGCAGGCGGAGGGCAGGTAGATTTTCTGTTCGGCCAGGGTGTTCAGCAGGTTGCCGCCCGGCGTGACCTCGACTTCTTTCTTGCCATCGTTGATGGAGATTTTTACCTTGCCCTTGGGGGTCAGCGCGCTTTTGACAATCAGCAGCAGCGCTACCAGCAGCAGGATGACCACCACCATCAGGATGACCGATATCAATATGGTTTTGCTCATAATCGTTCCTCCTCTTTTACAATGAAATACCCATAAAGGTCATGAAGGCCATACCCATCAGGCCGACGGTGATGAAGGTGATCCCCAAGCCCTTGAGGGGGGCGGGAACATGGGCGTAGGCCATTTTCTCGCGGATGGCCGCGAGGGCGACGATGGCCAGCCACCAGCCGATGCCCGAACCGAGGGCATAGACGGCCGATTCACCGACATTGATGAAGTCTTTGTTCTGCATGAAGAGGGAACCTCCGAGGATGGAGCAGTTCACGGCGATCAGCGGCAGGAAGATACCCAGGGATGAGTATAGGGAAGGTGCGAATTTCTCCACGACCATCTCGACGATCTGTACGATGGCGGCGATGGGGGCGATGAAGACGATGAAACTGAGGAAACTCAGGTCCAGTCCGGCGAAACTTTCGCCCATCCAGGCGAGGGCGCCGGGTTTGAGGACATAGGTGTAGAGCAGGTAGTTGATGGGGAGCGTGACCAGCAGCACGAAGATGACGGCCAGTCCCAGTCCGTTGGCTGTCTTGACATTTTTGGATACCGCCAGGTATGAGCACATACCCAGGAAGTACGCAAAAATCATATTGTCAACGAAGATAGACTTTACAAATAAACTGATGTATTCCATAATTCTGTAGCCGCTTGATTATTTTTCCTGAAGGTCTTTCTGGATGGCACGCTGGACCCAGACGATGCAGCCGAGCAGAATCAGCGCCATCGGAGGCAGGATGACCAGGCCGTTGTTGACATATCCGATCGCGGAGAGGACCGGGAATCCGAAGAGGGTGCCCGAGCCGAGCAGTTCGCGGAAGAAGGCGACCACGACGAGGATGAGGCCGTAGCCGACACCGTTGGCCATACCGTCGAGCAGGGCGGGAACCGGCTTGTTCATCAGGGCGAAGGCCTCGATGCGGCCCATCACGATACAGTTCGTGATGATCAGGCCGATATACACGCTGAGTTGCTTGTCGATGCCGTAAGCGTAGGCTTTGAGGAACTGGTCCACGAGAATCACCATCAGGGCCACGACGACCAGTTGGATGATGATGCGGACCCGGTTGGGGATGGTCTTGCGCAAGAGGGAGCAGACCAGGCTGGAAAGTCCGGTGACAAGGGTCACGGACAGGGCCATCACGCAGGCGCCCTTCATCTCGACCGTGACGGCCAGCGAAGAGCAGATACCCAGCACCAGGACGGTAATGGGGTTGCCTTTGAAGATGGGGTTGAGAATGGTTTCTTTCAATTTTGCATCCATTGTGTTCTCCTCCTATCTGTTAAGTACGGGTTTGTAGGCCTGGAGCCATACATTGATGGCTTCGTCGAGGCCTTTGGAGGTCATCGTCGCGCCGGTGATGGCGTCGATGGCGTTGGTCTTGCCGGCCGGGGCGCCGCCCTTGACGATGGCGAAGGCTGCGGCGTCGTCAAAGTTGACGTTCTTGCCGTCGAACTGGGCCTGGAAGGCGGGATCATCCTTGATCTTTCCGCCCAGACCCGGCGTCTCGCTCTCGTGGTCGAAATAGGCGCCGACCAGCGTCTTGCCGTCCTGGGCAAAGGCCAGGTAGCCCCAGATGGGACCCCAGAGCCCGGCGCCGTAGATGGGCAGGACCGTCACGCCGTTTTTGAAGCGATAGACGGGGAGCGCCAGCTGCGCGGCGTCCTTGATGGCGTAGTTTTCTTTCTTGAGGCCGGAGACCGTGACGATTTCCGCCTTGGAGATGTCGAGGGTGCCGTTTTTCACGCCCTCGGCATCGACCGTATAGGCCTCGGCCACATTTTCCTTGTAGAAGTCAAGCACGGCGTCATTGCCTTTGCTGTCCCACTCGGCTTTCTCGCCGAAGCGGGCGGCCGTCAGAATCTGGCTGATGGTCTCCGCCTTCTCGTTGGCCTCCTGACGGGGACCGAGAGCCTGGGAGACGAAAGCAAGAATCGCCGCAACCAGCACGCAGATGACTGTCGTGTAGATGACCGTATATACATTGCTGTTCGTATTCATACCTTATAATATATTAAGCGATTTTTACTTTCTTGCGGGCCTGACGCCGGATGCTCGCGTTGATGACGCAGTGGTCGATGAGCGGGGCGAAGGTGTTCATCAGCAGGATGGCCAGCATCATACCCTCGGCATAACCGGGGTTGAAGAGGCGGACGACGACGCAGACGGCGCCGACCAGGAAGCCGTAAATCCATTTGCCGCATTCGGTCTGGGCGGAGGTGACCGGGTCGGTCGCCATAAAGACGATGCCGAAGAGGAAACCGCCCATCACCAACTGGTACCAGCAGGGGATGTCGGTGGCTCCGCCGATGTAGCCGAGCCAGCCCACGAGCAGGCCGCCCGCGATGCCGGAGACCATAATCTTCCAACTGGCGATGCCGGTCCAGACAATAATGACGGCACCCAGGAGGATGGCGATGGCCGAAGTCTCACCGACGGCTCCCGGGATGTTGCCGACAAACAGATTCCAGAAATTGTAGCCGTGCGCGGAAAGTCCTTCCATCGAAGCGTTGGCCAGGGGCGTGGCGCCGGAGAAGCCGTCCACGACGGCGCCGGCTCCGCTGGCCCAGGGGATTCCGCCCTCGGAAGCCTTCTGCAGACCGCCGATCCAGGCGTAGTCGCCGGACATACTGCTCGGATAGGAGAAGAAGAGGAAGGCACGGGCGATGAGGGCCGGATTCCAGATGTTCATGCCGGTACCGCCGAAAACTTCCTTGCCGATGATGACGGCGAAGGCGGTGGCGACGGCCAGCATCCAGAGGGGAACGTCCACGGGGACGATCAGCGGCAGGATGAAGCCCGTTACGAGGTAGCCCTCGTTCACTTCGTGTCCGCGGAGTTGGGCGGAGGTAAACTCGATGCCCAGACCGACGATGTAGGTCACGAGGTAGAGGGGAATGATTTTCACCAGACCGTAACCGACGATGTTCCAGAATCCCCAGTCCTTCAGGCCGAAGGCGAGGCTGTGCTGGTAACCGATGTTCCAGACGGCGAAGAGGAAGGCGGGGAC
>CAMNQO010000049.1 GCA_946549475.1 uncultured Bacteroidales bacterium | reverse complement strand
CGTAGATGGCGGTTGCGGAAGCATCCTTGAGGACCTCCATGCTCTCGATGTCGTTGGCGTTGATGTTGGGATAACTCTCGGCCGGAATCCCGTCCACCACATATAGCGGGGAAGAGGAGCCGGAAATGGAACTGACGCCGCGGACGATGATGTTGGGAGACTCGCCGGGAATACCGGAGGGGCTGGTCACGCTGACGCCGGTCACCCGACCCTGGAGGGATTTGACGGGGTCGGTTTCGGCGCCCCGGTCGATGTCGTCCATCTTGACGGACGCGATGGAGGAAGAAATCAGTTTCTTGGAGGCCGTACCGTAGCCGACGACGACCACCTCTTCCAGGCTCTGGCTGTCCACTTTCATCGTGACATTGATGACGCTCTGCCCGGCCACCGGGACCGCCTGCGTCTCAAAGCCGAAGAAGGAAAACTCCAACACGGCGTCCGAGGGGACCTGCACGGTATAGTCTCCGTCCAGACCCGTGATGGTGGCCACCGTCTGCGTCCCCTTGACCATTACGGTCGCTCCGATGACGGGTCCGCCCTGCTCATCCGAGACAAGGCCGCTGACGGTCAGTCTGGCTTGCGCCGCCGCACCGAAAGCGATGCAGGAGAGCAGACATGCACCAACCCATCTTAAAAAATAATGTTTAGAACTCATATCTATGATCTACACGAATTTGTTTACACACTGTTTACGGAAGACCTATTCAGCCTGATACGAACCCGGCCACCAGGAGGTGCCGCGGTCCGTGCCGGACGCATCTTTGCCGATGACGCCCCTCTCCTCCAGCCAGGCATGGAAGGCCGCACCGACTTTCTTGCTGCCGAGAATGGAGTAACTGACGGTGACATTGACGCCTTCCAAAGCCGTCTTGAAGGTGGCGGCATCCATCCGGGTGAAACTGTCTGCCGGACCGTTCCATACATAGCGGAGGGCATCCGTGTCAAAGGAGCCGCCGAGCGTGGCAAGGGTCGCATTGGAGATGTCGTTGTGGGAAGCGTAACTGGATGGCACCGTACAATTGGCACCCATGATGCTGTTGTAGGAATTGGCCGCCGGCTTGAGTTTGTCGCTGGCGAAGAAAGGACCGCTGCCCGTATTGAGCATGATGGAGTTGGCCACGAGCACGCCCGCCAGGGAAGCCGTATTGGCCCGCAGGGTCACCAGGTCGTCGGCGCCGATGTAGGTGGAGTTGGTCAGGATGACGGTGCCGTCCGTATTGAGTCCCACACCGTTGCCACCGGACTGTTTGCGGATGTTGCCGTACATCGTGCAGTTGTTGAAAGCCGCCACCGAGGGGTTGCCGCCGTGCAGGATGAATCCCCAGGCGTTGGTACGCATCTCGTTGTTGTAGAATACGCAGTTGTCAAAGAAGGCGACGGGTGCCAGGGAGTTGGCGGTGCTGCCGTTGAGTTTGACGAGACCGCGGTCCGTACCCCGGTTGTTCTTGAAGATGGTGTTGGTACACTGGAGAAAACTGTTGGCGGCCTGCAGCAGGATCAATGCACCGCCGAGACCCTCGCAGGAGTCGAAGACGGAATTGCTGACGGTGACATGGGCCGTCTGCATGGAAAGGGTGCCGGTATCTTTGTTGGAACTGCTGCCATAGGGAGAGTTTTTCGTCGCCTGGCAGTTCTTGAAGGTACAGCCGTCGATGTTGACGGTGCAGCCGTTGGCGGCGTTGGCGTGAACGGCCGAACCCGTGCCGACCTCGGTATTGCAGCCGTCAAAAGTGCAGTTGGTATAGTTCTGCGTGCCGTAGGAGTTGTTGGCCGCTCCGCCGGTATTGTAGGAGCCGGACTTGAAAGTACAGCCGGTGGCGTTGACGACCGCCGCCGAGTTGTTGGTATAGACGGACCCGCCGTTGCGGGCGTAGTTGGTGGCGTCAAAGACGCAGTCCGTGAGATTGAGGGTGCCTTTCTGGCAGCGCAGGGCGCCGCCGCTGTTCTTGGGCTCCGTACCGCCGATGCGGTTGTTGGAGAACAGGCAGCCGGTGGCATTCAGGGTAGCGTTGCCGGAATTGCCAGCGGTCACCGCGATACCAGCACCGTCTTCTGCCTCGGAAAAGCCGTTTGCGATGGTGATGCCGTCGAGGGTCAGGTCGATCTGGTTGCCCAGGAGCAGGATACGCTTGTTTCCTTCACCGCTCAGGATGGCGTCACGGCTCCCCGCGAGCGTAATGGCGACCTGCCTGGCGTAACCGGTAAATTCAAGTTTGAGTCCGGCCGCCGTTTCGGGAAGGACATAGGTGCCGTCGGCCAGATGGATGGTCACGCCGTCCAGGATGCCGGCCTTGAAATGGGCCTCGTCATCTATCTGGAGGCCTTCTTCGTCAACGGGCTGCATGATGAAGGCGCGGAGTTCGGCCACGCCAAAGGCGTTTTCCAGGCTCTTGCCGTTCTTTTTGCCGGAGCCGGAAACGCTCGCATAATAATCCGTGACGATATGGCTGTCCACCGTGCCGAGGTTGACCAGGGTGGAGCGCTGACGGGCCACGCTCTGGTACTGATAAGCCGAAGGGACCGCGACATCGCCTTTGTAGAGGGTCACGGAAAATCCGCCGGACAGCGCTTCGCCCGAAAGGACGGAGAAATAATAATCGCCGGCGCCGCTGAGGGGAATCTCGACGCTTTTCTCCGTGGAAGAGGCCTCGCCCAGCCCGATGCCGCTGCCGGTAAAGGAGACAGGGAGTACGCCCGCCAGGGCTTCACCTTTGGCACCCCGGAAGACGGCCTTGGTGTAAGCGGCCGAAGAGACGGAGAACTTGACAAGGGTGGTCACATTGGAAAAGGCAAAAGACTTTTCCGTACCGGTCGCCGTCGCTACGGCGATGTTGGCCTTGGCGAACGAGCCGTCCTGCCGCTCGCCGACCGTCACTTGCAGGATGTCTCCCTCACGGGTCGCTACGGATGTCGGATAGGCGGCATAATACAGGCTGGCTTCCTCCGCACCGGCATTGATGGTCGTGGAAGTGCCGGCAGAGAGGGCGGTACCGATCGCATGGGCATCTTCACCCCACCAGATATCCACCTCGTCACCAGCCGCCCATTTGACGATGCGCGTACCGGCATCACCGTTTTCCAGCGTCGTCCGGGTCTCGACCGAGGCGCTGGCCGCCGTAAAATCAATGCCGGAAGCGGGGCGTACAGCCTCCTCCGGCTGCGCATTCCCGGCTGTGGCCGGCTCTTGTTCCTTGGCGCAGGAAAGGGCGAGGGCGGCCATCAGCGCCGTCGCGCAAAGAAGAGAAAGATTCTTTTTCATAACTTCAATCATCAGTCGTCCCAGTCAAGGATGATTTCGGAATAATTTTCCGTGCTGCCCGTCCCGGAGACGGAGTTGCACAGGATCTGCGCAGAGGTCAGACGGACCTCGCGGGCACAAGGTGAGACATAAACCCGGACCCGTGCGAAAAGATGATTTGTTTCCATAGACATCATGTTAAATGCATTAAGACATTCCAACTTACAAATATACGCCCCCCCCTACCACATTTCCAAATTTTTTTGCAATTTTTTTGGCCGTTTCTCATGGAAAACCAACAAAAAAGCGGCCTGCTGAAGGTCGCTTTCAAGGGTTGCGGGAAAAGTCCCGGACGAAGAAAACTTACTGCCGGTTCGCGGCGGCCGCGGCTTTGGCCTGAAGTTCGGCCTGGAGGCTCTCGATGGTGCGGTCGGCCGGAATGTTCAGGGCCGTGCGGGCTTCGGGCATCAGATCGACACACTGGGCCGGGTCGATGTAGAGGACGGAGGCGCTGTCGAAAACAGCCGTGATACCCTTCTCTTTGGCCAGGGCGTTGACGGCATCGACGGCCTTCTTCTGGATGGGAGCCATCAGTTTTTGCTGCTGCTCCTGAAGTTCCTGGCGGATCGCCTCCTGAAACTCGGTAATCCGGGTCTGGAGTTCTCCGAGCTCCTTCTCCTTGCTTTCGCGGATGGCATTCGTCCAGGTACCGGCCTTCTGCTGGTACTGCTCCAGTTTCTTCTGATACTCCTCGACCATCCCTTTGTAGGTCTCCTGGGCTTCGTTGGAAGAGGCTTCCATCGTAGCGCGGGCTTCGTCCATCTCGGGCATCAATTGCACGAGTACGCCGAAATCGACATAGGCAAATTTGGGCATGGAGGCCGCGGTGCTGTTCTGGGCGTTCAGGCTCAGACCGGCAAGCAGTGCGATTGCGCTGATAAGTAAGGTCTTTTTCATCATATTTTCAAATTAAAGTGTTATCCGTTAAAACTGTTGTCCGATGACGAAGTGGAACTGGCTCTTGCCGTTGACCGGATCATCGAAGCCCCAGCCCCAGTCAACGCCCAGCAAACCGACCATCGGCAGGAATACACGCACGCCGACGCCTGCGGAACGCTTGATCTGGAAGGGGTTGAAATTGCTCAGGTCGGACCAGCAGTTACCACCTTCGAGGAAGAGCAATGCATAAATCGTGCTTTGCGGCTGCAAAATGACGGGATATCGCAGTTCGACCGTAAATTTGTCGTACAGATAACCCGCGTAGGCCTGTGTACCGTTGCTCAGATAGAGTACCTCCGTGAGCGAATAATTGGAATAGCCGCGAAGGGAAATGATTTCCGAGCCGTAGAAATTGTAGCCCGACATACCGTCGCCGCCCACGATGAAGCCCTCGAAAGGAGAGTAGCCCCAGTTCTTGTTGTAGCGGCCGAGGTAGCCGAACTGGGCACGGGTCATCAGGACCAGGTCGCCGACCAACTTGGTATAGATGGCCCCCTTGAAGGTCCATTTGTGGTATTCAATCCATTTGTATTTCTCCGCATCGCTCCAGAGTTTGCGGCCGTTGGCGTCGGTCGCATTGTAATCCACATCTTTCCAACTGCCCACCGGGACCTTGTTGCCGTTGGCGTCGAAAGTGTACTTGCGCAAAAGGGAATAGGGCGGGGTCAACTGCAAGGCCAGGGAAAATTCACTGCCCGAACGGGGATAGATCTGCTGGTCGGTGGAGTTGCGGGAGAGGTTGATGGTCCAACTGAGGTTGTTGCTCAGACCCGTGTCGAACATGAAATAGCCCGTCCAGTTCTTGAGTTTGTAGGTCTGCCAACTGATCTGGTTGTAGAGGGTGAAGTAGTTGTCCGGCCATTTCAGGCGCGTACCGATGCCGGCCGCAAAGCCGTACACTTCCATGAAGCGGCTGTCGTCCAGGAAGCCGATGGCCAGGTAACTGTTGGTCTGGCGGGTGTAGTACAGGGAGAGGTTGAGCGAAGTCGGTTTCTTGCCAAAGAGCCAGGGCTCGGAGAAACTGGCCGAGAGGCTGGTATAGTAGGTACCGTTGGTCTGGAAGCGGAAGGAAAGGCTCTGCGCGTCGCCCAGGGGGACGGGACGCCAGGCGCCTTTCGTGAACATGCGCTTGGTGGAGAAGTTGTTGAAACTCACGCCGACGCTCGCCACGAAGGTGTTGCCGCCCCAGCCGCCGGACAGTTCCAACTGGCTGGAAGGCTTCTCCGTCACATTGTAAATGATGTCCACCGTGTTGTTGGCCTGGTTGGGGATGATGGAATAGCCCCTGGTCGCATCGGCGATGGCTTCCGGGTCGAACTGCCCCATGGAAGAGATTTCCCGGATGGACCGCTCGAAGTCGCTCTGGCTGAACAGGTAGCCCGGGCGGGTGAAAATCTGGCGGCGCACCACCTTTTCATTGGTAATGTCGTTGCCGTTGATGATGATGTTGTTGAGCATCGCCTGCTTGCCCTCGACGATGCGCATCTCCACATCCACGGAATCCCCCTGGATATTGACTTCCACGGGCTGGATATTGAAAAAGAGGTAACCGTTGTCCCGGTAGAGTTTGGAGATGTCGTACTCGTTCTGCTTGCCGCCGCCGAACAGACGCTTCTCCATCGTGACCATGTCATAGACATCCCCTTTCTTGATCTGGAGGATGTCGCTGAGCGTCTCGGTGGAATAGACCGAGTTGCCGGTCCAGGTGATGTCGCGGAAATAATAACGCCGCCCTTCGTCGAAATAAAAGTCGATGCCCAGGCGGTTGTCCTTGATATAATAGATGCTGTCCCGGATCAGGCGGGCGTCCCGGTAACCGCTTTCATTGAACTTGGAAATCAGTTTCTTCTTGTCGTTGGGATACTCCTTCTCGTCAAACTTCTTGCTCTTGAAGAGGTTCATCAGGCGCATGTCCCGGGTCTTCTCCATCGCAGACATCAGTTTGGAGGGCTTGACATGGTCGTTGCCGTAGAAGTTGATTTTCTTGATCTTGACCTTTTTGCCCTTGGTGACGGCGAAATTGACCCGGATGGCTCCCTTGATGAGCGAATCCCGGGTCACCTGCGTCTCCACCTTGACCTTGAGGAAGCCTTTTTCCTTGAAGAAGCGTTCGATGATGCCGACGCTGGTCTTTTCGACATAGTCGGAAAACTCGCCGCCCCTGCGCAGGGACAGACGGTCCTCCATCAAATCCTTCTGCTCGCTTTTCTTGATGCCGGTGAAGGTCCAGCGGGACACCCTCGGGCGCTCGACGACCTGGATGACCAGATAGGCGCTGTCCCGGCCGGCGGAAAGCGAGTCCAGCCGGATGGAGACATCCTCGAACTTGCGCTGCGCCCACAGACGGGTCACGATGCTTGAGATGTCATCGCCGGGAAGGGTCACCTGCATGCCTTTGCGCAGGCCGCTGAGTTGGATGATCTGGTCGGCGCCGAAATATTGGTTGCCGTCCACGCGGACGCCGCCGACGAAATATTTCCGGGGACGGGCATAATCGACGGACGGCTCCGCCTGTGCAGGAGGAACCTGTTGTGCGGATAGGACGCCCGAAAAGAAAAGGAGCGCGACCACAAAAAAGACAACCCGGCCAATCAATTTCATCCTGCAAAGATAAACATTTATTTGAGTTTTCCGTACCGACGGTCGCGTTTTGCATAAATTTCAAGCACTTCCAAAAAGGCGTCGCGCCGGAAATCCGGCCACAGGATGTCCGTGAAAACCCACTCGCTGTAGGCCGCCTGCCAGAGCAGGTAATTGCTGATGCGGCTCTCGCCCGAAGTCCGCACGATGAGATCGGGGTCGGGAATGTCCGCCGTGACGAGACAGGCGTGGAAGTCCTGCGGTCCGGCGGCCAGCAGGGCCGATCGGGCCGCTTCGAGGCTGGGGCTTGTCTCCAGGATGTCGAGGGCCATCTTACGGGAAGCCTGCAGGATGTCCCATTGTCCGCTGTAACTCATGAACACGATGAGGTCGAGGGTGGTGTTGCCGGCGGTCATCGCTTCGCAGGTTTCGATTTCCTTTCTCAGACCGTCCGAGAGCCGCGCCCGGTTGCCCATGACGCGGAAACGCACGCCGTTCTCGTTGAGCGAGGGCATCTCGGCGGCCATCGCCTTGCCCATCAGGTCCATCAGATTGACCACCTCCGTCTCGGGGCGGCCCCAGTTCTCTTCGGAGAAAGCGAAGACGGAAAGATAGCGGACGCCGGTCTCCACTGCGGCTTTCACGCAGGCGCGGACGCTCTCCACACCTTCAATATGGCCTTGGAAACGGTCTTTGCCCCGCTCTTTCGCCCAACGGCCGTTGCCATCCATAATAAAGGATATATGTACGGGCAGTTTGCTTGAATCTGTCATGATCGTTTATTTTTCTTCGTCCCTTCCGGCCGGGGCTTTGTGTCCGTTGCGCAAATCTTCCCCCCAGTAGAGTTTGTCCGTGAGGGCTCCGATGAAGTTGCTTCCGGCAAGGCGGACGCGCTTAAGCGAAAATTGTGCCATCGAAATGTGCAGGGAGGCTTGCGGGGAGAGGGTGTAGATGCGGTTGTCCAGGGACAGGCCCACCGCCTGGTCGCGGGACTGGAATGTGATGTCGAGGGTGCTGCTGTCGGGAATGACCAGCGGGCGCACATTGAGGTTGTGCGGGGCCACGGGAGAGAGAATCCAGACTTTGGACTCCGGCATCACGATGGGGCCGCCGACACTCAGGGAATAGGCCGTGGAACCGCTGCTGGTGGCAATCAGCAGGCCGTCCGCCCAGTAGGTGGGAAGTTTGATGCCGTCCACCCGGACATCGACGCCCAGCATGGCGGCACCTTTGCGCAGCACGCCGACTTCGTTCAGCGCGTAAGGCCACGCGACAGGAGGGATGCCCGAGGGCGCGGAATCCGTTTGCAGACGGGGCCCTGTGATCCTTACGCCCAGCAGGCTGCGGTCTTCGAGGGCATACCGGCCGCCGGCCAGACAGGAGAGGGCGTCCTGCGGACTGTTTTCCGACAGGAAGCCGATGCGCCCGAGATTGATGCCCAGCAGCGGGACTCCGCTTTGCGCGACCAGACTCGCAGCCGACAGGAAAGTCCCGTCGCCCCCGACCGACAGCACCATGCCGGTTCCGTCTTCCAAAATGCCGTCCGGACCCAGACGATAGAAGGAGAAGCGTCCGCCCATGCTTTCCAGGTCTTTTTCGAGGCGCTGGTAGCGTGCGTCTTCCCACAATCCGGCGTGCCTGATATAAAGAGCCAGTTTCATTTTTTCACAAATCAAGAGCCAAAAATAATACAAAATTCTGAAATAATCCATACATTTGCGCATTATGACACGCTTATCTGTAAATATCAACAAAATCGCCACCCTGCGCAACGCCCGGGGCGGACGGGTGCCCGATGTGACCCGTGCGGCACTGGACTGCCAGCGATGGGGCGCGCAAGGCATCACCGTCCATCCCCGTCCGGACGAGCGGCACATCCGCTACAGCGATGTCCGGGACATCCGGCCGCGCCTGCAGGTGGAGTTCAACATGGAGGGCAACCCGATCGGCAGTTTCCTGGACCTGGTGTCCGAGGTGCATCCCGACCAGGTCACGCTGGTGCCCGACGCCCACGACGCCATCACCTCCAACGCCGGCTGGGACACCCGCCGTCACCGCACGCTCCTGCGGGATATCTGCACCCGGCTGCGCTCCGAGGGCATCCGCAGTTCCATTTTCATCGACCCGGACCCCGACATGGCCCGTGCCGCCGCCGACTGCGGTTGTGACCGCGTGGAACTGTACACGGAAGCATACGCCCGCGTGTACGACGAGATCCTGACGCAGGAAGAGCCGGGGCTCCAAACGCCGGCCCTGGGAGCGGGCGGACGCGACACGCCGGCCTTTGAAAGGGCGGTGGCCCCCTATGTAGAGACGGCCCTTGCCGCGAAGGAGAGCGGGCTGGGGGTGAACGCCGGCCATGATTTGAGCCTTGACAACCTGGGATTCTTCATCCGGAACATCCCTTTCATCGCCGAAGTTTCCATCGGCCACGCCCTCATCAGCGAGGCCCTCTATCTCGGTCTGGAAGAGACGCTTCGCCGCTATCTCGCCATCCTGGCCTAAAAATATGCAAAAAAACTGCTGATTTTTCCGAAAAATCACTACATTTGCAGGATTGAAATTTGTAATCTGATCAGAACAATGGACAAGAAATCACTCATCATCAGCATTGTCGCGCTGGTTCTCGCTTTGTGTTCCGGCATCTACAGCATCGTCGCCGTCAATCATTGCAACGGCAAAACCGTCGCCGCGAAGAGCGGCGAAGAATCCGCTTCGGGCGAAACCATCGAGATTGCGGAAGGCAGTATCGTATATTTCCAGTTGGACCGCGTCATCAAGGAGTATGACATGGCCAACGACTTGACCAGTGTCGTGGAAAGCAAGATGCAGAACGTGCAGGAGCAACTGGCCACCCGTCAGAAGAAACTCCAGAAGGATTTCGACGCTTTCAATGAGAAGTGGCAGAAGGGCCTGATGACCCAGACTACCGCCCAGACGCAGGCCGAAAAACTCGACAAGCAGAAAGCCGAACTCGAGAAATGGGCGGGCACCAAGCAGAACGAGATGCTCGAGGAGCAGCAGGTCACGATGAACCAGATCATGGACGCCATCCAGACCTTCGTCACGGCATACAATGAAGACAAAGGGTATGCGATGATCCTGGCCAACCAGACCGCCGCTCCCATCATGACCGCCAACAGCGGACTTGACATCACCGACGAGATTATCGCCGGCCTCAACGAGGAATATGTCAAGAACAAGAACAAAAAAGACTAAGATCTTTTTATTTGCATAGTGCGTAAATTACTGCTCAGTTTTTCTCTTATTGTCTTGTCGGCGCTCTGCCTGTCGGCACAAGAGCCCGTCCGGCATAAAGTCAAGTGGTATGAAGACGCACAGACCATCTGCAACCGGCACGGCGTTTCGATGGAGGAACTGCTGAAAGCCAATTCCCTGCATTACCCGACCGACATCAAGCCCGGAATGACCATCGTCATTCCGGA
>CAMNQO010000048.1 GCA_946549475.1 uncultured Bacteroidales bacterium | reverse complement strand
CTGCGGATGCTGCTCTGGGACAGCACGGCCGCGACACCGCCGATGGTGCCCAGGTAGAAGCCTCCGTGTTTCTGGCAGGCGTCCGTCACGACCTGGGAACGGTTGCCCTTGGCAATCATCACAAGCGATGCGCCGTGGTCCTGGAATTCATCCACATAGGGGTCCATCCGGTTGGCCGTCGTGGGACCCATCGAGCCGCAGGGATATCCTTCGGGCGTCTTGGCGGGACCGGCATACAGGATGGGATGGTCCTTGAAATAGGCGGGCATTTCTTCACCGGCATCCAGGCGGGCCTTGAGCTTGGCGTGGGCGATGTCGCGGGCCACGATGATGGTGCCTTTGAGGTTGACACGGGTGCCTACACCGTATCGGGTGAGTGCCGCGCGTACGGCGTCGATGCCTTTGTCGAGGTCGATTTCAATGCCTTTGGGACCTTCGCCGGGACGACGGAGTTCTTCAGGAATCAATTCCGAAGGGTTGGTGTCCATCTTCTCGATCCACACGCCGTCGGCGTTGATCTTGGATTTGATGTTGCGATCGGCGCTGCAACTCACGCCCATACCGATAGGGCAGCTGGCCCCGTGACGGGGAAGGCGCACCACACGGATGTCGTGGGCCAGGTACTTGCCGCCGAACTGGGCGCCGAGACCAATCTTCTGCGCTTCCTTGAGCAGTTTTTCCTCCAGGTCGATGTCGCGGAAGGCACGGCCGGTCTCATCTCCGGAAGTGGGAAGGTTGTCGTAAAACTTGATGCTGGCCAGCTTTACCGTGAGCAGGTTCTTCTCGGCTGACGTGCCGCCGATGACGAAGGCGATGTGATAGGGCGGGCAGGCTGCCGTGCCGAGGGAACGCATTTTTTCCACCAGGAAAGGAATGAGGGTGCCCTCGTTCTGGATGGTGGCCTTGGTCATCGGATAGAAATAGGTCTTGTTGGCGCTGCCGCCGCCCTTGGCGACCATCACAAAGCGGTATTCGCAGCCGCGGGTGGCCTCGATGTCAATCTGGGCGGGGAGGTTGCACTTGGTGTTGACCTCATTGTACATATCCAGCGGCGCGTTCTGGCTGTAGCGGAGGTTTTCCTGCGTATAGGTATTGAACACGCCGAGACTCAGGGCTTCTTCGTCCTCAAAATCGGTCCAGACCTGCTGGCCCTTTTCACCGTGAATGATGGCGGTGCCGGTGTCCTGACAGAACGGGAGGATGCCTTTTACGGCCGTTTCGGCATTGCGAAGGAACTGCAAGGCCACATACTTGTCGTTGTCCGACGCCTCCGGGTCCTTGAGAATGGCCGCCACCTGCTCATTGTGGGCGCGGCGGAGCATAAACTGACAGTCGTGGAAAGACTGCTGCGCGACCAGCGTCAGCGCCTCCGGACTCACTTTCAGGACGGTCTTGCCGTCGAAATCGCCTGTCGAAACCAGTTTTTCCGAACCGGGAATCTTGTAGTACTCGGTCTTGTCTTCCCCGAGCTGGAACATAGGTGCATACTTGAATGCTGTCATATCAGTTGTTCATTAAATATTCTTTCATAAATTCATTGAGGTCGCCGTCCAGGACGCCCTGGGTGTCGGAAGTCTCATAGCCGGTACGCAGGTCCTTGACCATCTTGTAGGGATGGAGGACATAGGAACGGATCTGGCTGCCCCACTCGATGCGCTTTTTCTGCCCTTCGAGCTCCGCCTGCTTCTCCTGGCGTTTCTTGAGTTCGAGGTCGTACAGGCGCGACTTGAGGATGCGCAGGGCGTTGTTGCGGTTGTCCAGCTGCGAACGGGTCTCGGTGTTCTCCACCACGATGCCCGTCGGGATGTGCCGGACGCGCACGCCGGTCTCCACTTTGTTGACATTCTGCCCGCCCGCCCCGCTGCTGCGGTAGGTGTCCCATTCGAGGTCGGCGGGATTGATTTCGATTTCGATGGTATCGTCCACGAGGGGATAGACGAACACGGAAGAAAAGGTCGTCTGGCGCTTGCCCTGGGCGTTGAAGGGCGAGATGCGGACCAGGCGGTGCACCCCGCTTTCGGCTTTGAGGTAGCCGAAGGCGTAGTCCCCTTCCACCTGGATGGTGACGGACTTGATGCCGGCCTCGTCTCCTTCGGTCATTTCCGTGATTTCGGTCTTGTAGCCGTTGCGCTCGCACCAGCGGAGGTACATCCGCATCAGCATCGAGGACCAGTCGTTGGACTCGGTGCCGCCGGCTCCGGAATTGATGGTCAGCACGGCGCCGAGGTTGTCTCCTTCCTCGCCGAGCATATTGCGGAGTTCGAGTTCCTCCACCTTCTTCGAAAGCGTCTTGACGGCAGCGTCGAGTTCTTTTTCCTCCTCGGTCTGCTGTCCCTCCTCTTCGGAAGCAGGGGCTGAAACGGCCAGGGACTCCTTGGCAAAATCGTAGAGTACATCCACATCGTCGGCCGCGGCGGCCAGTGCATCGTAGGCCGTCACCCAGAACTTGACGGCAGCGATGGACTTGAGAAACTTCTCAGCCTCTTTCGGCTCGTTCCAGAAGTCGGCCGCGAGCGTCTTTTCCTGCATCGAAGCCACCTGCGAACGTTTGTCCTCGATATTGAGACACTTATGCAGGAAGTCGATGCGGCCGCGCAGTTCTTTGATATTTTCTTGACTTGTCATATTGATTCCTTTCTTCGAGCCGTCCTCCGACGGGGCCGTCCCTAACGATGACGGAGGCGCAGTTCTTTCTCCAAATCTTTCACGCTCACTCCCATCTGTTCCAGCAGGACGAGGAAGTGATAGAGCATATCGGAGGCCTCGTAGATGAAACGGTCGCGTTTGCCGTCCACGGCCTCGATGATCATTTCGGTCGTTTCCTCGCCCACCTTCTTGGCAATGGTCTTTACCCCTTTGATGAAGAGTTTGGTGGTATAGGAGCCCTCGGGCATCTGCTCGTGACGGCCTTTGATGAGTTCCGCGAGTTCTCCGAGGAAACCTTCCTCCTCGGGCGTGTCGAAACAGGCCGTCGTCCCCCGGTGACAGGTCGGACCGGCGGGCAGGGCCCTGATGAGCAGGGTGTCGTTGTCGCAGTCGGCATACATTTCCCGGACGGTGAGATAATGGCCGCTGGTCTCCCCTTTGGTCCAGAGGGTGTTGCGTCCCCGGGAAAAGAAGGTCACGCGGCCTTCCGCGAGGGTCTTATCGAAGGCTTCTTCATTCATATAACCCAGCATCAGCACCTTGAGGGTACGGTCGTCCTGGATGATGACCGGGAGCAGGCCGTCGCCGGTCTTGTCGAGTTTGAAGTCCGAAAATTTCACGGGTTGCGTATTTTTCTGTGCCATCTTGCTAACCTTTATCTATTACAATCTCACGGGGATGCCCTTCCGGTCCAACTCGGCCTTGAGCACGGGAATGGGAATCTCGCCGTAGTGGAAAATGCTGGCGGCGAGGGCGGCGTCCGCCTTGCCCCGGGTCAGGACATCGGCGATGTGGTCCACGGAGCCCGCTCCGCCGGAGGCGATGACGGGAATCCGCAGGCTCTCGCACAGACGGGCATAGACCTCGCAGGGATAGCCCGCTTTGGTGCCGTCGTGGTCCATCGAGGTGAAAAGAATCTCGCCGGCTCCCCGTTCCTGCGCTTCCAGGGCCCAGGAAAAGAGTTCTTTGTCCGTCAACTGGCGGCCGCCGTGGGTCGTCGCCGTCCAGCGGCCGTCGATGTTCTTGGCATCGATGGCGCAGACCACGAACTGGCTGCCGTACTGCCGGGCAATCTGCGAAATCAGTTCGGGACGGGCGATGGCGGCGCTGTTGACGGAAATCTTGTCCGCCCCGCTGTCGAGCAGGCGGGCGGCATCGTCATACGAAGAGATGCCGCCGCCGACCGTAAAAGGGATGTCGATGACCGAAGCGATGCGTCCGACCAGGTCCACGAAAGTCTTGCGGCCCTCGAAAGTGGCACTGATGTCCAGATAGACCAGTTCGTCAGCGCCTTCGCGGGAATACTTGCGGCCCATTTCGACGGCATCGCCCACTTCCTTGAGCCCGACGAAATTGATGCCCTTGACAACCTGTCCGTCCTTGACGTCGAGACAGGGAATTATCCTCTTTGCGACCATTGGCGGATGTCCTCCATCGTAATTCTGTTTTCGTATATGGCCTTTCCGGCAATCACCCGGCGCAGGCCGAGCGCATCCAGGGCCCTGATATCCTCCATCGAGGAGATGCCGCCGCTGACCGTGAAGTCCACGGAGGGGTAGCGCTGCTGCAAAGCCGTATAAAGGGTCGTGGCCGGTCCCTGGAGCATTCCGTCCTTGGAAATGTCGGTACAGACCACCTGCGTCAGCCCGTCCGGCAGGAACAGGTCCACCAGTTCCTCCACGGTCTGCCGCGTGCCTTCCTGCCAGCCCTTGACGGCGATAAAACCCTCCTTGATGTCTGCTCCGAGAATCATTTTCGCGCCGCCGTAGATTTGCAGCCACTCTTTGAAGAGAGCGGGCCTGAGGGCGGCCACGCTGCCGATGATGGCACAGGTCGCGCCGGCATCCAGCACCGAAGAGAGGGCCTGAGAAGAAGAGATGCCGCCGCCCCACTCCACCTCTATCTGCACGCGGGAAGCGATTTCTTCCAGGACGGCCAGGTTGCAGGGGCGTGAGCATTTGGCGCCGTCCAGGTCCACGATGTGGATGCGCCGGACGCCGCAGTCGGCATAACGCAGGGCCATATCCAGTGGCCGGGCGTCATAGACCTTCGTCTGGCCGTAGTCCCCCTTCACCAGGCGGACGCACTTGCCGCCGATGAGGTCGATGGCGGGAATGATATCGATCATAAGGCCAGGAAATTTTTCAACACCGTCTCCCCCACTTCCCCGCTTTTCTCGGGATGGAACTGGGTGCCGTAAAAATTCTCATAACGCAGGGCCGCACTGAACAGTTTCCCGCCGTGACGGCAGGTCGCGACGGTGTCCTGGCAGAGCCCGGCATAATAGGAATGGACGAAATACACATATTCTCCGCCTTTCATTCCTTTGAAGAGTTTGCCGTCCAGATTGCCCAGGCGGTTCCAGCCCATATGGGGGACCTTGGCCTCGGGCGACGGGTCGAACTTGCGCACGTGGGCATCGAAGATGTCCAGGCCGTCCGTCGGACCTTCCTCGCTGTCACGGCACATCACCTGCATTCCGACGCAGATACCGAGCACAGGCCGTCGGAGGCTGCGAATCGACTCGCAGAGGCCGAGTTCACGCAGACGGTCCATCGCCGCTTTGGCGCTGCCCACGCCGGGCAGAAGCACTTTGTCGGCTGCGGCGAACACCGCCGGGTCGGCCGTCAGCCGATATTCGCAGCCCAGGCGTCCGAGGGCGTTTTCCACCGAACGCAGATTGCCGCATCCATAATCGATGATTGCTATCATAGGCTTCCTTTGCTTGAGGGCAGGGCGCCGGAGTAAACATTGCGGGCCACCGCCTGACGCAGGGTACGGGCGAAAGCCTTGAAGACCCCTTCGATGAGGTGGTGGTTGTTCTCTCCGCGGGCCTTTATGTGCAGGTTGCAGTGCAGGGCGTCGGAGAGGGATTTGAAGAAGTGTTTGAACATCTCCGTCGGCGTGTCGCCGATATATTCGCGGGTGAAAGGCACGTCCCAGGCGAAATCGCAGCGGCCGCCCAGGTCGAGCAGCACCTGCGCCTCGCTCTCGTCCATCGGCAGGACGAAGCCGTAGCGGGCGATACCGGCCTTGTTTCCCAGAGCCTTGAGCAGGGCATCTCCGAGGGCGATGCCTACATCTTCCATCGTATGGTGCTCGTCCACCTGCAAGTCTCCCTTGCAGCGGATGACCAGGGAGAGGCCGCCGTGATGGACGAGCTGGTCGAGCATATGGTCGAAAAAATGCAGGCCGGTGTCGATGGCCGACTCCCCTTTCCCGTCGAGGTCCACGCGGATTTCGATATCGGTTTCGGAGGTCTTGCGGACGACGGTGGCGCTCCGGTCGCTGCGGCGGACTTCCTCTGCGGCGGCCTGCCAGCTGACGGCAGAAGAACTGTCAATGCGCAGGAAGCGGCAGCCGAGGTTGGCGGCCAACTGCGCGTCCGTATCCCGGTCGCCGATGACATAACTGGCGGCAAGGTCGTAGCCGCCACCGAGGTATTGGCCGAACATTCCGGTCCGGGGCTTGCGCGTGGGGGCGTTGTCCTCGGGGAAACTCCGGTCGATGAGTTGGTCGTCGAAACGGACGCCTTCTCCTGCAAGGATGGAGAGCATCTTGTCGTGGACGGGATGGAAGGTCTCTTCCGGAAATGCGGGCGTACCGAGCCCGTCCTGGTTGGAGGCCAGGACCAGTTCATAATCCAAGGCGGCGATGCTCCGCAGGGCGGAAATGGCGCCGGGGACGAAGAACATCTTGTCGAAACTGTCGATCTGTTCGTCGGCAGGTTCGCAAAGGATGGTACCGTCCCGGTCGATGAAGATGACCTTTTTCATATTTTTACAACACATCTTGCAAAGATATGAAAAATTCCGTAATACTACGCTACAGAAAGGTCGTGATACGCATCATCCGTTTCACGCCGCGAGGATGGCACACGATGACTTGGAAGCGTTCTCAAACGATGTCGGGCAGGACACCCGCCTCGCGGAAAGTCCGGAGGGACTGGAGCATCCGGTCGTTTTCGGCCTTGAGGCCGATGGTGATGCGCAGGCAGCCGGCGCAGCCCTTGACTTTGTTGCGGTTGCGGACGATGACGCCGTCGGCAATCAGGTGTCCGTAGAGTGCATCGGCATCGCTGACTTTCACCAGCAGGAAATTGGCCTGGCTGGGATAAATGTGCTTGACGCAGGGAAGGGAGGCCATCTCGCGGGCCACGCGGGCACGCTCGGAGACGATTTCCGCCACTTGGGCGTCGATGGGATGCGAGAGGGCTTCCAGCACGGTCTGCTGGGTGAGGGCGCTGATGTTATAAGGGTACTTCACCTGCGACATCCGGGCGATGACCGACGGATGGGCGAAAGCGAGACCAAGGCGGAGTCCCGCCATACCCCAGGCCTTCGAGAGGGTCTGGTAAACGATGAGGTTGGGACAGGTTTCCACCTCAAAGCGCAGGGAGCGCTCCTGGCAGAAATCGATATAAGCCTCGTCCACGACGACCATAGTCCGTGCCCGGCGGACGATGTCCATCAACTGTTCCCGGGGGAAGGCGTTGCCCGAAGGATTGTTGGGCGAGCAGAGGAAAATGGCTTTCGTATGCGCGTCACAGGCGGCCAGGACGGCTTCCGCCGGAAGGGAAAAATCCGCGCCCAGCGCCACGCTGCGGACCTCCACATCGTTGATGTCGGCACAGACGCCATACATTCCGTAAGAGGGCTCGATGGCGACGACATTGTCCCGGCCCGGCTCGCAGAATACCCGGAATACCATATCGATGGCTTCGTCGGAGCCGTTGCCGATGAAAATATTTTCAGCCGGTACGCCCTTGATTTCGGAAAGGCGGGCCTTCAACGCCTTCTGGTGCGGGTCGGGATAGCGGTTGAAGCCGGTAGGATAGGGGCTTTCGTTGGCATCGAGGAAGACGCCGAGGGGACCTTTGTACTCGTCGCGGGCCGTCGAATAGGGGCAGAGACGGGCGATATTGGGGCGGACGAGCGCCGCCACTTCCTGCAAGTTCATTGCGCGTCCTCCTCCTCGTTTTCTGCCAGACGCACGCGCACGGCATTGGCGTGGGCCTCCAAGCCTTCCGCCTGCGCCATCGTGATGATGGTCTCCGACAGGGCGCCGAGCCCCTCGGACGAAAGTTCCTGCAAGGTCATCTTGCGGATGAAACTGTCGATATTGACTCCGCTGCACGAAGCGGCCCAGCCGCAGGTGGGCAGGGTGTGGTTGGTGCCGGATGCATAGTCGCCCGCGCTTTCGGGGGAATAGTTGCCGATGAAGACGCTGCCGGCTGCGGTGATGCGATCGGCGACCTGCCAGGGCTCGCGCATCGAGATGATCAGGTGCTCCGCCCCGTAGGCGTTGGCCAGGTCAATCATTTCCTCCCGGCTGTCGAAGACGAAGAAACGGCTCTTGGACAGGGAGGCTTCGATAAAATCCTCGCGGCCCAGGCGGGAGGCCTGGCTGAGGACTTCTTCCTTGACGGCCTGTGCCAAGGAGAGGCTGTCGCACACGAGCATCGCCTGGCTGTCGGGGCCGTGCTCGGCCTGGGACAGCAGGTCGGAGGCCACGAAGGCGGGCCGGGCGGACGCATCCGCCATCACCATCACCTCGGAAGGGCCGGCGGGCATATCGATGGAGACCACCTTGCCGCCAAGCATTTGCTTGGCCGTCGTGACATACTGGTTGCCGGGGCCGAAAATCTTGTCCACCTTGGGGACCGTCTGCGTACCGTAGGCCATCGCGGCCACGGCCTGGGCGCCACCTATTTTATATACGGCATCGACCCCGCAGGAGCGGGCGCAGAAAAGCACTTCGGGCGCCACCTTGCCATCCTTGCCGGCCGGGGTGCAGAGGACGATGGTCCTGCAGCCGGCCAGACGGGCGGGAAGCGCCAGCATCAGCACCGTGGAAAAGAGGGGGGCCGTGCCGCCGGGGACATACAGTCCCACCCGCCCGATGGGGACGGGACGCTGCCAGCATTTCACGCCGGGCATCGTTTCGACACAGACTTCGCGGGGCAACTGGGCTTTGTGGAAGGCCAGAATATTGGCCATCGCCCGGGCGACGGCATCCTTGACAGGGCGGCTGACTTGGGCTTCGGCCTCGTCAAACTCCGCCGGAGTTACCTCGATGGTCTCCAGCGGGCGCCGGTCGATTTCCAAAGACAAGGCGCGGAGGGCCTCATCGCCGTCGGTACGCACCCGTTCTATGATGGCTGCGACCCGCTCGCGGACGAGCGGATTGTCACTGGAGGGCCGCAGACAGAGTTCCGGCCAGCGGGAACGGTCGGGATTGACGATGATTTCCATTAAGGGATGATTTTATCTACATTCAACACCAGGATGCCTTCGGCGCCGATGGCTTTGAGTTGACGGATCTTGTCCCACAGTTCGTTGCTGTCCACCACCGAATGCAGGGAACACCAGCCTTCCGCCGCGAGGGGCATCACGGTCGGGCTCCGCATCGCAGGGAGGATTTTAATCGCCTCGTCCAGCGAGGCCTTGGGCAGGTTCATCAGAATATACTTCTTGCCCCGGCTGACTTTTTCGGATTCCATCCGGAAGAGGATTTCGTCCAGCACGGCCCGGTCTTCTTCGGAAAGGCGCCCGTTGCTGATAAGCACGGCCTGGGAGAAAAGCACTTTCTCCACTTCCCTGAGACCGTTGGACACCAGGGTGCCGCCGGAGGAGACGATGTCGAAGATGGCGTCGGCGATACCCGCCGCAGGGGCGATTTCCACCGAGCCCATAATCACCTCGATTTCCGCACTGATGCCGTTCTTGTCGAGATAATCCTTCAAGATGTTCGGATAGGAAGTCGCGATACGCTTGCCGTTGAACCAGGCAGGGCCGTCATAGGCCTCGTTCTTGGGAATGGCGAGGGAAATGCGACACTGGCTGAAACCGAGTTCCTTGACAATCTCGACGGGAAGCCCCTTCTCGACGACCTCGTTGTAGCCGACGATGCCGAGCGAAGCGGTGCCGGCGGCGACCACCTGGGGGATGTCGTCGTCCCGCATAAAGAGCAGTTCGATGGGGAAATTGGCGGCTTGAGCGAGGAATTTCCGCTTGGAGTCGTCCACATCGATGCCGATTTCCCGCAGGAGGGCCATACTGTCTTCGTTCAAACGGCCTTTGGCCTGTAAAGCGATTCGTAACATATTTTGTTCCTTTATGATTTCAGTTCATATAAACGAGGCGGATTACTCCACATAGAGCAACAAGCCCTTGAGGTACTCCCCTTCGGGATGGTAGATGCTCACGGGATGGTCGGCCGGCTGGTTGAAACGGTCCAGGATGCGGACGCTGCGTCCGACCTGGGCGGCGGCGCTGAACACGGCCTCGGCGAAGGAAATCTTGTCCACGACCTGCGAGCAACTGAAGGTGAAAATCAATCCGCCGGGCGCCACCTTGGCAATGGCGGCGGCATTGAGACGCTGATAAGCCCGCAGCGCATTGGACAGAACGCCCCGGTGTTTGGCAAAGGCGGGCGGATCCACAATCATCAGGTCCCAGGCATCCTCCGGGCAATTTTTCAAAAATTCGATGGCATCGGTACACAGGGCCGTATGACGCTCCTGCACGCCGGGAAAATCGGAAGTCATCAGGGCGACATTGCGCTCCACCATATCCACGGCCCGGCGGGAGGAATCGACCGAGCAGACGCACTCCGCCCCGGCGGCAAGGGCATAGACGGAAAATCCGCCCGTATAGCAGAAGAGGTTGAGCACCCTGCGGCCCGCTGCGACGGCGCCGACGGC
>CAMNQO010000047.1 GCA_946549475.1 uncultured Bacteroidales bacterium | reverse complement strand
TATATAACAACATACGATGAAGCAATACGATGTCATTATCGTCGGAGGCGGCATCACCGGTGCCGGATGCGCCCGGGACTGTGCCATGCGCGGCCTGAGCGTCCTGCTGCTGGAAAGGGCCGACCTCACCAACGGAGCCACCGGGCGCAACCACGGGCTCCTGCACAGCGGTGCCCGTTACGCCGTCACGGATTCCGAAGCCGCAGCCGAGTGCATCCGGGAAAACCGCACCCTGCGCAAAGTGGCGGCACACTGCGTAGAAGAGACGGAAGGCCTGTTCATCACCTTGCCGGAGGACGACCTCGCCTACCAAAGCAAATTCATCGAGTCCTGCCAAAAAGCCGGCATCAATGCCGAAGCCATCGACCCGAAAGAAGCCATCCGGATGGAGCCGGCGGTCAATCCGGCCTTGATCGGTGCGGTCAAAGTGCCCGACGGGGCCGTGGACCCTTTCCGCCTGACCGTCTATAACGCCTACGATGCACGCCTGCACGGAGCGGACATCCTCACCTACCACGAAGTCACCGATTTCATCAAAGACGACAGCAGGAGGGTGGTCGGTGTACGCGCCCACAGCCACGCGGACGGCAGCGACATGGAATTTCATGCCGGCATCACGGTCATCGCCGGCGGCATCTGGGGTACCGTACTGGCCAAAAAGGCAGGTGCCAATGTCGGAATGTTTCCGGCCAAAGGGGCGCTGCTCATTTTCGGGCACCGCGTCAACAATATGGTCATCAACCGCTGCCGCAAACCGGCGGATGCCGACATCCTGGTCCCCGGCGACACCATCTGCCTCATCGGCACCACCTCCACCCGCATTCCCATCGAAGAATGTGACGACATCCATGTCACGCCCGATGAAGTGGACCTGCTGTGGCGGGAAGGCATCAAACTGGCCCCGTCCTTGGCGGAAACCCGCATCCTGCGGGCATACGGCGGCGTGCGGCCCCTTGTCGCGGCGGACAACGACCCGACGGGGCGCAGCATCAGCCGTGGCATCGTCTGTCTGGACCACGAAGTGCGCGACGGCATCCCCGGACTCATCACCATCACGGGAGGCAAACTGATGACCTACCGCCTCATGGCGGAAATGGCCACCGATATGGTCTGCCGCAAACTGGGCAACAACCGTCCCTGCACGACCGCCACGACCCCCCTCACCGGTTCGGACGGCCCCTCGCCCAAGACTGACGCCCACACCCGCAGCAGCGTCAAAGCCGCCTGGGGCCGTCATGGCAGCCACATTCAGGACATTCCCACGGATGAAAGTTACGATACGGCCCTCGCCTGCGAGTGCGAAGAAGTCTCCGTCGGCGAAGTCAAATACGCCATCGACCGGCTGGAAGCCAAGAATCTGGTGAACCTGCGCCGCCGCACCCGGCTCGGCATGGGCACCTGCCAGGGCGAAGTCTGTGCCTGCCGTGCAGCCGGACTCATCGCCAAAGCCGACAACTGTGCGGAAAGTGCCAAGAAAGACCTCGCCTCCTTCCTGCAGGAAAGATGGAAAGGAATGTTCCCCGTCACCTGGGGCACCACCGTCCGCGAGGCCCAGTTTACCAGCCTCATCTACCAG
This sequence comes from uncultured Bacteroidales bacterium, assembly GCA_946549475.1. Classification (GTDB taxonomy): domain Bacteria; phylum Bacteroidota; class Bacteroidia; order Bacteroidales; family UBA932; genus Cryptobacteroides. The sequence goes on along the minus strand of CAMNQO010000047.1, from coordinate 8,845 downwards.
GGCCTGTGCGGCATCGACCAGTGGGCCGGCGAAACCACGACCCGGGAGAATCCCATCCTCAGCCGGAAAAAAATATGAAATACGACGAAATCATCATCGGTGGCGGATTGAGCGGACTGCTCTGCGCCATCAGCCTGGCGGAAAACGGACGGCAATGCCTGATCGTCTCCCAAGGCCAGAGTACCCTCAACTTCAGCAGCGGCGCCCTGGAATTTATCCGGACCAAAGAGGGCGAAACCTATGAACAAGCCATCGCCGCACTCCCCTCTGATCATCCATATCAGGTCATAGGCAGCAGCGAACTTCCCCGTCTGCGGGAAGAAGCGGCCGGCCTGCTCCGGCGCGCCGGCATCACGACCTTCTGCGAAAACGGCCGCAACCACTGGCGCATCACCCCGCTCGGAGCCCTCAAACAAGCCTGGCTCAGCCTCGGGGAGATGACCCACTTCCAGAAAGAGGATCTTCCCCGGCGGGTACTCGTCGTGGACATCAAAGGCTATCTGGACTTCAACGCCGCCTTCATCGCCTCCTCGCTCGGCGAGATGGGCATACAGGCCGGCATCTGCGAACTTTCGGTAAGCGAGACCGAAAAATTGCGGGAAAACGCCAGCGAATTTCGATCGGCCAACATCGCCCGCGTGCTGGACGGCTATGCCATCGACCGTCTTGCCGAGGCCATCAACGAAAAAGCGGCCGACGCGGACTGGGTCCTGCTGCCGGCGGTTTTCGGACTCGAAAAAGAAGAGCCGGCATGCCGCATCCTGCGCAAGATCGACAAGGCGGCCTCTCTCATCCCCACGATGGCCCCTTCCGTTCCGGGCATCCGCCTGCAACGCATGCTCAAACAACGCTTCCTCTCCCTCGGCGGTATCTTCGTCGGAGCCGACAGCGTATGCGGCGGAGACATCGCCGGCGACCGCCTGCAGTCCGTGCGCACCGTCAACCACCCGGACATCCGCTTCGAGGCCGACCATTTCGTCTTTGCCTGCGGCAGTTTCTTCAGCAAAGGCCTGATGGCCACCCAGGACAAGGTCTATGAGCCCATCCTCGGCCTGGATGTCCGATATGAAGGCAGTCACGGAGATTGGTTCAACCCCGATGTCTATGCCGACCAGCCCTATATGAGTTTCGGCGTCCGCACCGACCGGACCCTGCGTGTCAGCCGCGAAGGAAAGACCCTGGAAAACGCCTACGCCGTCGGTCAGATGCTTTCGGGCGCATCCCCGATCAAGTCGGGTTGCACGGGAGGCGTCAGCGCCCTCAGCGCCGTGCGTGCGGCAGAACTCATCCTCAATCAGTAATCCTATGCAAGACAATAATTTCCAAGATTGCGTCAAATGTACGCTCTGCACGGCTTACTGCCCGATGGCGGCGGTCAATCCCTTCTACATCGGCCCCAAACAGGCCGGTCCCGACGGCGAACGCTACCGCCTCAAAGACAAAGCCTTCTACGACTACGCCCTCAAATACTGCCTCAACTGCAAACGCTGTGAGAGCGCCTGTCCTTCCGGCGTACGCATCGGAGACATCATCGCCAAGGCCAAACTCGAATCGGGCCAGTTCCGTCCGGGCCTGCGGGAGAGGATCCTGGCCAATACCGACCTGATGGGGTCGCTGGCCGTCCCCTTCTCCCCCATCGTAAACCCCGTCCTCAAACTGGATGTCAGCAAGAAATTGATGGACGGCGTCCTGAAAATCGACCACCGCCGCACTTTCCCCGCCTATGCGGGACAGACCTTCAAGCGCTGGTACGACAAGCATGCGAAAAAGGACCAGGAAGCCTTTGCGCAGCAAGTGTACTACTTCCATGGTTGCTATGCCAACTACAACTACCCCAAACTGGGACAGGACCTGGTCAAACTGATGAACGCCTGCGGCTATGGCGTGCGCCTGCTGGAAAAGGAGAAATGCTGCGGTGTCGCCCTGATTTCCAATGGCATGGGTGCCCAGGCCAAGCGTCAGGCCAAGGTCAACCTCGCCTCCATCCGCAAAGCCGGCGCGACGGTCCTCACCACCTCCACCACCTGTACGATGACCTTGCGCGACGAATATCCCCATGTGCTGGGTCTGGACAACGCCGATGTGCGTGACAATATCTGTCTGGCCCTCAAATTCCTCTGCGAGAAGGTGGAAAGCGGCGCGGTCAGGCTCGCGTTCAAACCGGATTACCAGAAAAAAGTCGCTTACCATACCTCCTGTCATGCGGAGAAACAAGGCAGCTGGATCTATTCCCTGCGCCTGCTGGGGCTGATTCCCGGCGTGCAGTTGACCGTGATGGAGAGTTCCTGCTGCGGTATTTCCGGCACCTTCGGCTTCAAAAAAGAAAACTACGCCTATTCACAAGGCATCGGAGAGAAACTCTTCAACAACATCCGCTCGGCCAATCCCGACTATGTGGCGACCGAGTGTGAGACCTGCAAATGGCAGATTGAAATGTCCACCGGTTTCGAGGTCATCAACCCCATCTGCCTGCTGGCCGATGCCCTGGATATGGAAGCCACGCGGGCGATGAACGGGGTCCGGTAAGGTCCTTTGCCCCTGCCGAGGAGCGATGACTGAGTTCGAGCAGTTTATTTTGGACCACGGGAACGACGACATCCCCTCGTTGTTGCTGTCCCGGTGCCTATATCCCGACATTGACCTCAAACAAGCCTGTCTGTATATCGAGTGCCGGCGCAAAATCAAAGACAAAGTACCCGCCTTCCATGCGGAAACGGGCATACGCTATGTCTCGAAGTTGTCAGCCGAGCAATGTTCCAGCGAAGCCACCGCCCGCTTCAAAGCGCAGGTCGCGGCAGAAATCCTCACCGGCAACGCTTCGCGGACCGCTGACACGCCAAAGGGCGAAGAGGCGTCACGCGCCGATAACACGCCACGGGCTGGAAAGATCGCAGACCTCACGGGCGGTATGGGCATCGATGCCCTGGCCTTTGCCGGCGTAGCGTCTGAAGTCCTCTACAACGAAATGAATCCCGCTCTGGCCGATGCCACAGCCCACAATTTTTCGCTGCTGGGCATCAAAAATGTGCGTGTCACCAGTCACCGCCTCATCAGCATGCACGCCCCTCAATCCGATGGCATGGGTGCCGCAGCGACGCTTGCCGGGCCCGGCTCCGATACCGCTATTGGGGGCATCCTGGGAGACTTCCAGCCCGACCTGATTTATCTCGACCCGGCCCGCCGCGACAGCAGCGGCAGCAAAGTGTTCAGGCTCGAAGACTGCTCCCCCAATATCCTGAAACTCAAAGAGGAACTGCTCGCCCGTTCCCGCCACCTGCTGCTCAAACTCTCGCCGATGGCAGACATCAGTGCCGTCAGCAAAGCCCTCGGGCCGCAAGTAAGCCGCATCATCCTGGTCGCCAGCGAAGGCGAATGCAAGGAACTGCTGGTGCTTCTGGACGGAAAACATCAGGGAGAATATCTCATTCAGGTACATAACGAGACTCCCGGGCGGCAAGTCGAAAGCGATTTTATTTTTGCTCCGCAGGAAGAAAACCGGGCCATCGCGCAGTATGCCCCCTCCTTGGAGGCTGTCCGACAATTCCCGGCCCTCTTCGAGCCGGGGAAAGCCCTGCTCAAGGCCGGCGCCTTCAAACTCATCAGCGAGCGTTTCGGCCTGACCAAACTCGCCGCAAGCACCCATCTGTACGGCGGCCCTATTGAAGCCCTTCCGCCCGCAGGAGCGGATATACCCACAAGACAGGACGCCCTGCCCGCAGGACTCGGCCGCTGCTGGCGCATCGAGCAAGTCATGCCCTTCTCCTCCCACACCCTCAAGACCCTTGGCAGCCAATACCCGCCGATGGATGTGACCGCCCGCAACCTCCCCCTCACCAGCGAAGCCCTCCGGCAACGCCTCTGGGGCAAAAATTCCAAAGGGAACAAGCCCGACACCCCCTCCCCCAACCGCCCCAACACACCATTCGTCCCAGGCGAACCCGCGCCCTCTCCCGGCGAACGCTACCACCTCTTCGCGCTCGCCTGCGAAGATGCCGCCGGCCGCAAAGAACGCCTGATTTTCCTCTGCACACCGCTGCCGCTTTCGCCGGTCAGATAAACAGCGCGTCCTTGAAATTGACGAGATAGACCTTCTCCGTGGCCCGTGTAAGGGCCGTATAGAGCCATTTCAAGTCGTCCAGGCTCTGCTGCTCCTGCCAGAAGGGATTGTCGATGAAGACGCATTTCCACTGCCCGCCCTGGGATTTGTGGGCCGTGATGGCATTGGCATACTTGAGTTGGAGCGCATTGAAATACTCATCCTCCCGTACCGCCTCGTAGATTTTCTTCTTGGTCGTATAGACCTGGGCATAGTCGGCATAGACGCCCTGGTAGAGTTTTTCCTGCAAATCATTGCCCAGACTCGCCTGTTCCGAGTCGAGGGTGTCTAGAATCACCTTGGCCCGGATTTCGGCATCTTCATAATCCGGCAGCGACAGGCGGGCCGTCGCGAAATGCAGGCCGTACCGCTCCTCGAACTGCCGGATGGAGACCAGTTTGGCCATATCGCCGTTGGCGATGTAGTCCGAGGCCTTCAGGCCCGAAGCGTACTTATAATTGTTCTTGACAATCATCAGGCGGTCTCCGCGTACCAGCCGGTCTTCCTTGAACTGGACCATCGCACGCACACCTGCGTTGTAGCGGTTGGCCCGTTTGTTGGAACGACAGAGAATGATGGTTTCATCCTCCCCGTAATCTTCATAAGCCCGGGTCAGGGCCTCGATGAGTCCGCCGCCGTCAATCCGTTCCACATCCTCAAAGCCATGGAGGTCCAGCCGGATCTGCGGCTCCGGCAAATCTGCGGTAATCTCCCGGCGCAGCAGGGTGGCGTTGTGCAGGATGCCCGAGTCCTTTTGCTGGCGGACGACCGTAGAGAGTGTGGCGAAGGCGGTCGCCCCCATCATCGTCATCACCTCCACGGACAGCGAAGGAGAACGGTCCAGCCCCACGGGCGGCAACTGGGCGGCATCCCCGATCAGAATCAGTTTGCAGTCCCGGCCGTTGCGCACAAAGGACAGCAGATCCGCCAGCAGGTCACCCGTACCGAACAGGGACTGCCGGGCGGAAGCGTCATCGATGCCGATGAGCGAAGCCTCGTCCACGATATAGAGGGTATGCTTGTCCTTGTTGGGATTGAGGGTGAATTTGCCCCATCCCGTATCGGAGACCGTGCTCTGACGGTAGATTTTCTTGTGGATGGTCGAGGCGCCCGTGTGCGAAAACAGGGACAAGACCTTCGCCGCCCGGCCGGTGGGCGCCATCAGGCAGCAGTTGACACCGGCCTCCTTCATCGCAGTGATAATGGCCGCAAACGCGCTGGTCTTGCCCGTGCCGGCATAGCCGTTTACCAGCATCAGATCATCATCCCCTGTCACGAAGGAAGCGACCTGACGGAAAAGCGTGTCCTGACAACTCGTGGGCGGAAAGCCCAGACAAGCGAGAAAATGTCGGTAATGGTACTCTTCCCGGACCGTCATCTGCGCACCCGTTTGAAGAGAAGGGAAAGGACGACCAGCACAGGATAGATTTCCAGACGGCCGAGGGCCATGTCCACCGTAAAAATGAACTTGACGGCGGGTGCCAGATGGGCGTAATTGCCGGCCGTGCCGATCTCTCCCAGCCCCGGGCCCACGTTGCCGACGGACGAAATCGTACCCGAAAGCGCCGTCTTGCCATCCACCCCCAAAGCCAGCAACAGCAGCGAGGACAGGAGGATGATCAGGCAATAAAGGGCCAGGTAGGTAACGGCGCCGATGGCGACTTCATCTTTGACGGTGCGTCCGCCAAGGGTGATACGGTGTACCTCGGACGGGTTGGCATTGCTCCGGATCTGCCGGACGATGACCCGGAAAGACAAGAGCATGCGATCCGCCTTGAGACCGCCGGAAGTGGAGCCGGAACAGCCGCACTGGAAGGCGCAGAACATCAGCATCACCCCGGCCAGCAACGGCCATGAGCTGTTGTCGGCAATGGCAAAGCCCGAAGTCGTGATGGCGTTGACGACCGCAAAAGAGGCATCCATCGCCGCTTTGCCCCAACTCTCATAACCGCCGGTCCACTTGAGGGAAAGACAACTCGCCACCGAAGCGACAAGAATGACGGAAAGGAAATATCGGACGACAGGCGTCTTGAGCGGCCGGGTGGTCCGCATGGCAAAGGAAGTGTATATCAAGCCGAAATGGATGGAAGACAAAGTGATGAAAAAGAGCACGATGAGGTTGACGGCCATACTGTCGTAATAGCCGATGGACGCGTTCTTGATACTGAAACCGCCCGTCGCGGATATGGTCAGCGCATGATTGAGCGCATCGAAGACCGGCATACCCGCCAGGAACAGCGAGATGAAACTCAGCACGAGCAAGGCCATATATACGCGGATAATCACTTTGATGGCCTGGGAAGAACGGAAGCGATAGCCGTCCCGCGTCAGGGAAGACATCTCCAGATTGGTCAATTTCAAGCGCAACGGGCTGTTTTCCGGCAAGATATACAACAAGAAGATTACGACCCCCAAGCCCCCGATAAACTGGGTGGAACTGCGCCAGAAGAGCAGTCCGTTGGGCAAGTTCTCAATATTGCGCAGGATGGTCGAGCCCGTGGTCGTATAGCCCGCCACGCTCTCGAACCAAGCGTTGATGACGGTAAACTCCCCGCCCCACAGCACATAAGGCATCATGCCCAACAGGAAAGACAACAGCCAGGACACCACGATGGTCACCATGCCTTCATGCATCGACAGGGCCGGCGAATTGCGCACGAAAATCAACGGGAAAACCCCCAGCACGAAGGTGACGATGAAACTCAGCAAAAGCGGAACGAACGACGAATCCCTGCCATAGAACAGCGATACGCCGCAGGACAGCAGCATAAACAAGGCACTGACCAGGATGGCCTTGCCCACATTCAAGGATATGGCCTTGACATTCATTCCTCGGTTTTGCTGCGCAGACGACGCTTCAACTGGTTGTTCTCGTCTGCGAGGTCACGGATGTTGTCGTTGAGACGCACCAATTCGTCATCGCCCTCGAAGTCCACGCTGTATTTTTTGACCCCTTCCTTGTTGAACGCCTCCAACTGGCCCAGCATCCTTTTCAGCGGCTGGACATAATAACTCAAGATATAAAAGAGCAGGAGGAAAATCAGCAGCAGCCCGGCCCCCGTTATCACGACGCCCGGAATGATTCCCCGGTAGAATCCCTCCTGAAACTCGTCCGCCGACACCATCAGGTGCCTGTTGACCTCGGTCCGGTAATCTTCAATCGCGTGGTTCAATGCGTTGTAAGCCGGCTGCAAAGAGGCAAAAAACCATGCCCGCGAATCCACAAAATCGGACACGATGACGCTGTCCAACTGCAAAGAAGTCTCCGCATAGACCCGATAACGCACCTGGATGCTGTCCGCCAACGGACCTTGTCCCCGGACAGACAGGACCTGGGAAGCGGAATCGCATTGCTGGATAGCGGCGTTGCGGTCGAAATTGACAAAGACCAGCGAGTCGGCCGCACCCACATCCGAAAGGATGCGGTCATTGTAACGGCGACAGACATTGCCGAGATTCTCTGCGGCTTTCGTGCGCTCGAGGTCTTCGATCAGACTCCGGCTCACATAATCGCTCATCCGGCTGAATTCCATGATGCTGACCAGTCCGGACACGAAGAGGACGGCCGCAATCGCACTGAGCGAGAGCACCAGTTTCGTCCGGATGGAGAGGGTTTTCTTTTCCTTTTTGCTCATCAGAATTTGAAAGAATCTTTAAGCGCGACCGTCTTGTTGAAGACGGGACAGTCCGGCGTACTGTCGGCATCCTTGATGAAATAACCGACCCGTTCGAACTGCACGGCGAGGTCACCTTTGTCCTCCAGCAGGGCCGGCTCGGCCAGACCGCGGCTCACGACGAGACTTTCGGGATTGAGGTAATCCTTGTAGTCCTTGTCCGCCGGGATGGCCGACATATCCGCCTCGGTGAAGAGTTTGTCGTACAGACGCAACTGGACGGGCTTGCCATAGACGGCACTCACCCAGTGGATGGTGCCTTTGACCTTGCGCCACTCGCCCGCGCCGGGCTTGGAGGTGGGATCATAGGTGCAGCGGAGTTCGACAATCCTGCCGTCGGCATCCTTGACGACCTGCTCGCACTTGATGATGTAGGTATATTTGAGGCGCACCTCCCCTTCCGGTTTGAGCCGGTGATACTTGGGGACGGGCACTTCCATAAAGTCGTCCTTGTCGATATAGAGCGTACCGGTGAAAGGCACTTTGCGGGACGGTCCCTCGGGGTCGGCCGGATTGAGCGGCGCGTCGAACCACTCGACCTTCCCCTCTTCCCAGTTGGTCAGAACTACCTTGTACGCATCCTCACCCACGACCATATAGCGGTTGCTCCGTTCATTGAGGTCGTTGCGGACGCAGTTTTCCAGGCGGCCGATTTCCATCAGCTGGTCGCGCTTGCTCACGCCGATTTCATCGCAGAAGGCCCGCAGGGCCCTGGCCGTATAGCCGCGGCGGCGCACCCCGCACAGGGTCGGCATCCGGGGGTCGTCCCAGCCGCTCACATAGCCCTTCTGTACCAGTTCCAGCAATTTGCGCTTGCTCATCAGCGTATAGGTCAGATTGAGGCGGGCAAACTCGTACTGGTGCGAAGGATAGATGCCCAGGGTCTGGATAAACCAGTCGTAGAGCGGACGATGGACATCAAACTCAAGCGTACAGATGGAATGGGTGATGTGCTCGATGGAGTCGCACTGGCCGTGCGTATAGTCGTACATCGGGTAGATGCACCATTTGTCCCCGGTCCGGTGGTGATGGGCGTGCTTGATGCGGTAGAGGATCGGATCGCGGAACATCATGT
>CAMNQO010000046.1 GCA_946549475.1 uncultured Bacteroidales bacterium | reverse complement strand
AAGAAAGAACTCCGGATGAACGAGGTGTACTATATGCTGAACAAATCCCTGCAATAAGATGAACGCCAAGAAGACCATCGAATCCGGGAAAGCCATCCTGGGTATCGAATTCGGCTCCACCCGCATCAAGGCCGTCCTGATCGATGAGGCATTCAACCCCATCGCCCAGGGCGACCACGAGTGGGAAAACCGCCTCGAAAACGGGCTGTGGACCTATAGCCTGGATGACATCTGGAACGGATTGCAGGACTGCTACGCCTCCCTGCGCACCGATGTCCGCCATCACTACGGCGTAGAGATTGAAAATCTCGCCGCCATCGGCATCAGCGCGATGATGCACGGCTACATGGCCTTCGATGCCGCCGAACGCCTGCTCGTCCCCTTCCGCACCTGGCGCAACACCAACACAGGTCCCGCCGCCAAGGCCCTCTCCGAACTCTTCAACTTCAACATGCCGCTGCGCTGGAGCCTGTCCCATCTGTATCAGTGCATCCTGGACGACGAGCCGCATGTAAAGGATGTCGATTTCTTCACCACCCTCGCCGGCTACATCCACTGGCGCCTGACGGGCCGCAAGGTCCTCGGCGTGGGGGATGCTTCCGGCATGATGCCCATCGATGCCGCGACGGGAGATTTCGACGCCCGACGCATCGATGCCTTCGACAAACTCGTCGCCCCCAAGGGCTACGGCTGGAAACTGCGTGACCTGCTGCCCAAGGTGCTCTCCGCCGGGGAGAACGCCGGCGTGCTGACCGAGGAAGGCGCCCGCAAACTCGACCCCAGCGGTCACCTCAAGCCGGGCATTCCTTTCTGTGCGCCCGAAGGCGACGCAGGGACCGGCATGGTGGCCACCAACGCGGTCAAACCGCGTACGGGCAATGTCTCGGCAGGCACCTCGTCTTTCTCGATGATCGTATTGGAACAAGACATGAGCAAGCCCCACGAGATGATTGACATCGTGACCACCCCCGACGGGTCTCCGGTCGCGATGGTCCACTGCAACAACTGCACGAGCGACATCAACGCCTGGGTCAACCTCTTCGTCGAGTACCAGGAACTGCTCGGCCTGCCCGTGGACAAACGGGAGGTCTTTACCAAACTCTTCAACAAAGCCCTGGAGGGTGATGCGGACTGCGGCGGACTGGTCTCTTTCAACTACATTTCCGGAGAGCCGGTCACCGGTTTTGCGGAAGGCCGTCCCCTTTTCGTGCGGGGTGCCGGTGACAAGTTCAGCCTCGCCAATTTCATGCGGGCCCATCTCTATGGCGCCATCTGCGTATTGAAAATCGGCAACGACATCCTCTTCAACGAAGAAAAAGTCAAAGTGGACCGGATTACCGGACACGGCGGCTACTTCAAGACCAAAGGGGTCGGCCAGCGTATGCTGGCGGCCGCCCTCGGCTCACCCATCTCCGTCATGGAGACGGCGGGAGAAGGAGGCGCCTGGGGCATTGCCCTGCTCGCATCCTATGTGGTCAACAACGCACAGAAACGCGACCTGCCCGCTTTCCTCGAAGAAGTGGTATTCGCCGGCAATACCGGAGAATCCGTTTCCCCCACCCCGGAGGAAGTGGCCGGATTCAACGCATGGCTGGACAACTACCGGGCCTTGTTACCCGTAGAAGAAGCGGCCGTCCGCCACAAACGCTAAACTGCATAAAAATCCACCTTTTACGTTCAAAATTCATCTTTCAGCGGCAAGTTTATCATTAAATTCGCCGCTGAACTGTTTTATACACAGGCCGATTATAAACACATAATTTAATAAAATGAAAAAAAGTACATTTATTTCACCTGCAGTCCGAATCATTCCGATCCAGGCTGCCACACCGATGGCCGCGTCCGTATTCGGGAACAACGGCATCGAGCAAATCGAAAACCAGTACCATGATGCCGAATCCGAAGGCTACTATTGGGAATAAAATGGAGGAACTCAAGATGAAAAAAGCACTTTATCTGACCGCCGCCATCCTGGCCTTTGCCGGATGCGCCAAAGAGCCTGCCGCCACTTCGACCAACGGTATTCCTGAAGGAAAAACGGTAAATATCGTCGCCTCGCTTGACGGCCTCAAGAGCACATACAACAAGACGGACGGCTTTGCCTGGCGTTCCGCAGAAAACATATCCGTCGGCACGAGTGACGGCCAATATGTCGATTTCAGTTGCACCGACGCGGAAAACGGCGTCTTCACCCACACCTTCACCGGGACGGCTCCCGGGCTTCTCCTCGCCGTCAGCCCCGCCCAGAACGGCTCCTTTACCTCGGCCGGGAACTATCAAGTCACGCTGCCGGAAGAATACAGTTTCGAGCGCCGCACGACCAACGCCCTGCTGATCGGTACGCCCGAAAGCAGCGAAGATGACAATGTAAGATTCGAATTCCGTCACGCCGCCGCCCTGATCCGGGTAACTTACCAGAATGTTCCCGAAGGGACCGAAGGCTTCTGGTTCGAGACCGACAAGCCGATTACCGGAACGGTTACGCTCAACGGGACTACAGCCGAAGAGATTGAGATCAAGAACGACAACACCGCGCTGGCTTCGGGCAAGACCGGCGTCGGCATCCGTCTGGCGGAAGCCCTTGAAGATTCGCAGGATATGACCTTCTATATTCCCGTCCCGACGGGGGAATACGGCTGGTTCAAAATGAACCTCTGGGGAACGGACAGCAACATCGCCGTCACCACCTCCAAGTACATTGGCGGCAACTTTGAAATCGCCCGCGGCCAGGTCATCGAACTGCCGACCGTCACCCTCGAAGACGACTTTGCCCCTTACACCGTCGGCGCTACGGACAACACGACCGCATGGTGGGGTGCCCATAGCCAATCCTATCAGGTCCCCGAAGGCAAGACGCTGCATCTGGAATTTTACAACTACAGTTCCAAGTCCAACAACGAGACCTGGCACAACTGGACCGCCGTCTTCTCTACCGTCGCACTGGGACAGGACCCCTACTCGGAACATCTCGCCCTCCGTGCGGATTACTGGGGATGGACCCCTGCCGGGGACTTCAATACCGTGGCCGGCCTCCGCGAGAAAGGCACGGATACCAACCTGATGGGCGATGACTTCGTCAACCTGATGGACGGTGCCTATGTCACGATGTCCTTGAAAAACGACAACGGCGTAATGCGCTTCAAATCGGTCAGCACGCCGGCCGCCGAAAGCGACAAGGCCAAGACGCGTACGATTACCTTTGATATGGAGATCAGCGGAGACCTGTATCTCTTCCTGACGACCGACCTCAGCCACTTCGGCATCAACAAAGTCTGGTACTCCGGTTACAAGGCGGAAGAAGAGGAAGACATCACCTTCGTCGGCTATCGCAGCGGCTACAAATATTATGTCTATGACACGCCGCTGAGCCTGGATGTCATCGGGACGCCCAAGCGCATCTTCGCCTGGTACAGCAACGGAACCACCAAGGAACTGACGGCCTCCGACTTTGCCTTCACGGCCGGCCAGACCCTTGCCGCCACCGAAGGCGACCAGGTATTCACCGCCACCTACAAGGGAGAGACCGTCAATGTCACCATCCCGGTCAAGAAGGGTAAAGAAGCCTTCGGCTCCACGACGCTGACGACCGACAACTGGTATGACAGCTGGCAGCCGACCGGACACGATGTCGCCGTCGGAGCCTCCCTGACCACACGCTATTTCGTCTATTCCAAATGTGGCGAGAACTACCACGGCCCTTACGCCCATGTCAATGATGCGAGTTGGAAAGGCCTGACCGTCTTCCGCTGGGACAACTGGGGCTGGAACGACGATGGCAGCACCGCCTGGGACAACACCGACGCCAACAAAGAGTCCAACTGGAACTGGGAAACGATGAAGGCCTACCAGAACCATTGCCTGACGGACATCACCTGGACCAATGTCGGCGGCACGACCGCAACCGTCCGCTACGATGTGGCATATTGGAACGGTGAAACACACTACCAGTTGTACAAAAACATCAACATCAACGGAGGCATCTGCGCCAACGCTGCAGCCGACTGCTGCTATGTCATTGTCATTGAATAACCAAAATCATAATCAATAGCACCGTATGAAAAAGATTTTATTTTTTGTCGCGGCGGCCGTCATGATGACGGTCGGCTGCACCAAGGAGAATCCGGCTCCCGCCGGCACGGACTCCCAGACTCCCTCCGGACAGGAAGGAGAAGGCAAAGAGGATGAAAAGCCGGAAAAGACCCTGACGGGCTACCGCGCCGCCTACACCTACTATGTGGCGGACGAGGCTCTCGACCTCAGCGTCGTCGGCGCTCCCAAGAAACTCGTCGCCGTCTATAGCGACAACAGCACCGCCGCCGTCTCCGACGCCTCCGCATTCACCTTCTCCGACAATGCGCAAATCGCTGCGAGCGAAGGTGACCAGACCTTCAGCGCCACCTACAAGGGCGAGACCGTCAGCGTGACCATCCCCGTCAAAAAAGGCATGGACAAAGGCGGCGCCGCCGATTTCAACACGACGGATGAGAACAAATGGATTGTCAATACGGTCGGGCAGCTTTATGCCGGACAAAGCGCCACGGTCAAGATGTTCGTCTATTCCTCCTGCGCCAACAACTGGGCGGCACCCGTCACCAACCTCTGCTACGGAGACTGGAGCGGCGATTTTATCTATGCCCGTATGGACCACTACGCCTGGGGCGACTCCGCAGCTGCCTGCACGATGGACAGCAACTGGAACTGGGGCGAAGGCGACACCTTCCCGGGATTCCGTCCCTACCAGAACCACGCCCTGGTTACGGTCACCGTCTCCTGCGTCAGCGCCACTTCGGCCAGCATCCGTTACGACGTGACCTACTGGAACGGCGAGACCCATTTCCAGTCCTACACCAACATCGGCATCGGCGAGCCCATGAACTTCCGCTTCATGACCGAGGGCTCCTACGCCGTCGTCTATGAAGTCCAGAAGCCCGAAGAGGGACAGCAAGGCGGCGGTGACGACCCCCAGGGTGACAAGACTCTGACGGGCTATCGCAGCGCCTACAACTACTATGTGGCGGACGAAGCCCTGAGTCTCGACGTAGTGGGCTATCCCAAGAAGATTCTGGCCGTTTACAGCGACAACACCACCTCCGTCGTGGATGCCTCCGCTTTCACATTCACTGCCGGACAACAAATCACAGCCAGCGAAGGCGTGCAAACCCTTTCCGCCACTTATCAGGGCAACGCTGTCGAAGTCTCGGTTTCCGTCGTCAAGGGGACCGACAAGGGCGGCGACAAAGGTTTCAACACGAACAATACAAATAAATATGTCCCCTATACGGTAGGCCAATTGACCGAAGTTGGACAATCCGCCACGACAAAGATGTTCGTTTACTCCGCCTGCGGAGATAATTGGCACGCACCTGTCACCGATGTTTGCTATGGAGATTGGAACGGAGTTTTCTTCCACGGTCGTATGGACAATTTCGGATGGTGGGAGAAAAATGGAGACATCTGGGAAGCCGGCAACACCTTTGACAACAATAACAGAGCCATTGAATTGAAGAGCGACTGGAATTGGGACACCTTCAAAGGCTTCCAGAACCACGCCGCCGTAACGGTCACGGTTACGGTTGCTACGGAAACGACTGCCGTTGTCCGCTACGATGTCACTTACTGGAACGGCGAAAAACACTATCAGGAATACAGCAACATCGGCGTCGGACTACCGATTAACTGGCGTTTCTTTACCGAGAACTCCTACGCCGTCGTCTACGAATAAGCCCCCGGTTCCCGCAAAATGTAGCCTCCGCAGCCTTGCAATCCGCTCTGCGGAGGCTTATTTGTAAAATAAGACACGATTTCGGAAGAAAGAATTGCCAAATTGGGATTTTCGTTGTAATTTTGAAAGAATTATTGCATACAGTATGAAAAAAGACATTCAAGAACTTCAATCCATCGCCTCGCAGGTACGCCGCGACATCGTCCGGATGGTCACGCTGGCCAATTCCGGTCATCCGGGCGGCTCCCTGTCGAGTGCAGACATCCTGACCGCCCTGTTTTTCCATGTGGGCGACCTCACTCCCGAAGGCTGGACCCGGGACGGGAAAGGAAAAGACCAGTTCATCCTTTCCGCCGGCCACCTGACCCCGGTTTACTATTCCGTCCTCGCCCGCGCCGGCTATTTCCCCGTGAGCGAACTGGCGACCTTCCGCAAGATGGGCAGCCGCCTGCAGGGACACCCCTCCATCCGCAAAGGACTGCCGGGCGTCACCCAGGCATCCGGCTCCCTCGGACAAGGCGTATCGGTCGCAGCCGGACTCGCCCTCGCCAAAAAAGCCGACGGCGATCCGCACAAGGTATATGTCCTCTGCGGTGACGGAGAGAGCGAAGAGGGACAGATCTGGGAGGGCGCAGCCTTTGCCGCCCACCACAAACTCGCCAACCTCGTCGGCATCACCGACTGGAACGGCCAGCAGATTGACGGCACCGTGGACTCCGTCTCCGGAGGCGGCGACCTGGAAGCCAAGTGGAAAGCCTTCGGCTGGAATACCGTCGTCGCGGACGGACACGACATGACCGCCATCATCGACGCTTTCGCCCGGGCGGACAAAGCCTCCGCCGGCAACGGCAAGCCGACGATGATTCTCTTCAAGACCGACATGGGTCACGGCGTGGACTTCATGGCCGGGACCTGCAAATGGCACGGCAAAGCCCCTTCCGCCGAGCAGTGCCAGGCAGCCATGACCCAGCTCGAAGAGACCCTCGGAGACTTTTAATGGCAGGTATTGCTTTTCAAACCCATCAAAAAAAACATCCTATATGAAAAAATATACTGATACAGGAAAGAAAGACACCCGCAGCGGCTTCGGCGCCGGCCTTCTCGCCGCCGGAAAGGCCGATGAGCGTGTTTTCGCCCTCACCGCCGACCTCAAAGGATCCTTGAAGATGGATGCCTTCGCCGCAGAATTCCCCGAACGTTTCGTGCAGTGCGGCATCGCGGAGTCCAACATGGTCGGCGCCGCCGCCGGACTGGCCATCGCCGGCAAGATTCCCTTCATCGGCTCTTTCGCCGAGTTCGTCACCGGACGTGTCTATGACCAGATCCGCCAGGAAGTATCGTACGGTAAAACCAATGTCAAAATCGCTTCATCCCACGCCGGTATCACCCTCGGCGAGGACGGCGCCACCCACCAGACGATGGAGGACATCGCCCTGATGCGTGCCCTTCCCGACATGGTGGTCATCAACCCCTGCGACTACAACCAGACGATGCAGGCGACCATTGCCGCCGCCATGTATGACGGCCCGGTCTATCTGCGCTTCGGCCGCCCCTCGGTGCCCAACTTCACCCCTGCGGACGAGCCCTTCGTCATCGGGAAAGCCTATGTGATGAACGAAGGAAAAGATGTCACGATTTTTGCGACCGGCCACCTCGTCTGGGAAGCCCTGACTGCCGCTGAACAGTTGGAAGCACAAGGAGTCAGCGCCGAGGTGATTGACATCGCCACCATCAAGCCCCTCGACGAAGCCGCCGTACTGGCCTCCGTCAAGAAGACCGGCAAAGCCGTTGTCGCGGAAGAGCACAACGCCGCCGGAGGACTGGGCGAAGCCATCGCCGCCCTGCTCGCCCGCGAGTGTCCCACCCGCCTGTCCTTCCTCAACGGCAAGGACCTCTTCGGACAGACCGGCACCCCGGCCGAACTGATGGCCGCCTACGGACTCGATGCCGCGCACATCGCCGAAGCAGCGCTCGCCCTCGTCAAATAAGACCGAGCGTTTTATTACGCCAAGCCTCGTAGCAGTCAAACTGTTGCGGGGTTTTTTCATTACTGTCCGATAATCCACCCTTTGTGTTCAAATTTACCCTCACAACAACATGATTCTCAATATTTTTGTGCGTTTTTGGAGAAACGAAACAATATGAAAAAACGCGATTTTATCTCACCACAAATGTGGGTTTTGACCACCGGCCCCGAATCCGTCCTCAACGCATCCGGCGGTTACGATTATGACGACAACGGCATTGAAACGGGCGGCGGCGAGACCGACGCCGGCGATGACTTCTGGGATAATCACTAAACAAGCACACGATGAAAAAAGCGATATATTTGGCAGGCGCCGCAGTTATGATGCTGGCCTCCTGCGCCAAAGAGCGGGCAGAGCAGGACAGCGTCCGCAATGAAAGCCATCAGGAAATCCAGGGAACCGTCGTCACCATCCAGGCCGCCCTCGGCAGCCAGGAGGCACAGGCCGCACAAGGCTCCGCGCAGCAAAGCGCCGCCACCAAGACCACCCAGACCGGAGGCTCTTACTCCTGGAGCGACGGCGAGACCATCTCCGTCGGTACGAGTGAGGGAGCTTATACCACCTTCACCTTGAGCAATGCCGCAACCGGCACCTTCACCCATACTTTCGAAGGGGATGTACCCGATTTGCAGATGGCCGTCTCCCCCGTCCAGAGCGGCAGTTACACCGGCACGACCAACTTCACGGTCTCCCTCCCGACCGTATATGACGGCTATGTCTCCGGCACCACCAACGCCCTCCTCATCGGCACCCCCGACCCGGAAACGGAAAACAAATTCCTCTTCCACCACGCCGCCGCCCTCATCAAGGTGACCTATAACAATGTCCCGTACGGAACGACCGGACTCGTCCTTACCGCCAACGAAAACATCGCGTCCACCTCCGGCATCACCCTCGGCAGCACGGACGATGTCATCGAAAGCGACAACGCGGCCCTCAACAGCAGTTCTGTGTGGATCAACCTGGCCTCCGCCGTCAGCGAGCCCAACCAGAGCCTGGTCTTCTATGTCCCCGTCCCCGTCGGAGATTATACCGGACTGAACATTTATCTTGTCAACAGTTCCGGCAAGATTGACCGCTCCGAAAAGACCTCCACCAAAACCTTCACCCTCGAACGCAAAACCATCTTCGCCACCCCCGGCATCCCCGTGGATCTCACCATTGACCCCGTGACGGTGGGAAAGACGGACAACACCTCCACCTTTGGTAATGATAACGGACAGGTCTATACCATCCCCGCCGGCAAACGCCTCAACCTGATTTTTGAGAACTACTCCAGCGGAGCACAAGTTTGGAACAACTGGGTGTTTTATAATGTTTACGGCTCCACAGGTCATTTTGTTCGTGCCGACTCCTACGACCGTATCGATAACGGCACCGAAAGGGTTGGCTCCTTTACTACTGGCGGAAGTTATAGTACCAGCATGCTCAACGGTGCGACTGTAACGGCGACCATCGATTACTACGCAAGCGGCTCTTATGTACTCAATGTGTCTGCCGTCAAAGGCAACACGACGGGCACTCTCAAATACACCTATACAATGACCGCCAATCTCGCATCCATCACCACTCACCTGCGTTCAGACGGCAGCCACTATGTCATGAAAGACGCCTGGCTCGAAGATGCACCGGCCTATGTAGTCCGCTCGGAAGCCGCAGTTTATGCGTATATGGTAGGAAATGCCAACAATGTCATGCTGAGCCCTCACGACGGCGCTGTAGCAGATGTTTACAGCGACGGCAGCCGGGTGATTAATACGAAGTATTACGACAGCGGGCGCAATTTCAATTCCACTACTCCCTGGAGCGGTTATCCTGTCTATAACTACACCGGGGCCGGAAGCGAACAGAGCTATTCCAACGCCCTCAGCTACATCCAGTTCACCGATGCGAGTACGAACATCTACTACCAACAGTTCAACAATTGCGCCCTTGTCATCAACAAGAGTGAACAGGCTACAGAGACCGGAACTGTCGGCAAGACAGATTACTCCTCCACCTACAACGCCAATCCCGATTTGATGGATCACTCCAAGACCTGGACCGTCCCTGTCGGAACCAGCCTGACTGTCGCACTGAACCTGCACTCCGACAACTTGCAGAATTATCATAGTCCGGATGTTGTCCTGCGCCGTACAGGTACTACCACGAACATCGCCATCACCCGTATGGACGATTGGCTGAACAGCGGATCTGCGACCAAACACAACAATTGGAACTGGGATACCTTCAAAGCCAATCTGAACGGTTCCAAAGTTTATATTACCGTCACGAACGGCAATAAATACGCCAGCATCCGTTACTATGTGATATATCCTGACGGGACGACTAAGCGCTACCAGACCTATGATGATATCGCCATCACGCCCGGTGAAGCCATCGACTTTATGCTCATCGCCGAAGGCTGCTACTTTACCTTCGACTAATCCGTCGTCACCTCCTCAGCGAAACTCCGCAGCACCCGCCAAGTGCTGCGGAGTTTTTGTGCCCGATGCTGCAATCCCAGTTGCAAAGGGGAGACAGTTACGGCAAACTCCGGCCCGTGCATGTCGTATGCTTCATGGACTATGTGATGCGCCACCCGGTCGAACAGCTGGAGTACCGCTACTCGATGCGCGAGAAGACCTGCGGGGAAGAGTTCAGCGACCTGATAACCATCCATCTGTTCGAGTTGCCCCGTCTTCAGAAGCAGTCGATGGCGGGCCTGAGTCCGATGGAAAGTTGGTTGTTTTTGTTGAAAAAACTTCATACCTTTGTCAGTGAGCCGGAAGGGATGG
>CAMNQO010000045.1 GCA_946549475.1 uncultured Bacteroidales bacterium | reverse complement strand
CGGCCGACTTTGAGGCCGAGGAAGTAGAGGATGCCGTCGAGGCCGGCGGTGGAGATGGACTGGCTGGCATTGGCCTTGACCTTGGGCTTGGCGTGATAAGCGATGCCCAGACCGGCCAGATTGAGCATCGGCAAGTCGTTGGCACCGTCGCCTACGGCCACCGTCTGGGCCAGGTTGATATGTTCGACCTGACAGAGCAGTTTGAGCAGTTCGGCCTTGCGGCGGCCGTCCACCACATCCCCCAGGTAGCGGCCGGTCAATTTGCCGTCCACGATTTCCAGTTCGTTGGCATAGACATAGTCGAAGCCGAATTGCTGCTGGAGATATTTGCCGAAATAGGTAAATCCGCCGGAGAGGATGGCTGTCTTGTAACCGATCATTTTCAAGGCCTTCATCATCCGCTCCAGTCCTTCGTTGTAGGGCAGATTCTCGGCGATTTCCTTCATACAACGCTCGTCAAGCCCCTTGAGCAAAGCCACGCGGCGGGTGAAACTCTCGATAAAATCAATCTCTCCGCGCATCGCGCTGGCCGTGATTTCGCGCACCTGCTCCCCGACACCGGCCCGCTCCGCCAGTTCGTCGATACACTCCGTACCGATGAGGGTGGAGTCCATATCGAAGCATATCAGCCGGCGGCTGCGGCGGTACATATCGTCTTTCTGGAAAGAAATGTCGAGTCCGAGACGGGAGAATCGCATAAACTCCGTCTGCATCTGGGTCTTCCCCTCTTCCGTCAGGTCGCCCCGCACGGAAAGTTCGATACAGGAACGGGTCTTGCGCTCCTCCTCCCGGATGGGGACACGGCCGGTCAGACGCTTGATGGCATCAATGTTGAGCCCCTGCTTGTACACGACCTGCGTCACCTCGGCGATTTTGCGGGCGTCGATGCTGCGTCCAAGCAAGGTAATGATGTAGCGGTCCTTGCCCTGCAAGCCCACCCAATGGGTATAATCCTCTTCCGACACGGGTTTGAAACGGATGTGTACCCCCAGGTCGGACGACTTGAAGAGCAATTCCTTCATGATGACGCCGGATTTGTCGGAAGTGGTCAGGAACAGGATGCCCAGGGTCAGGGAATCGTGGATATTGGCCTGTCCGATGTCCAGGATGAAAGCGTCATGGGCGGCCAGGATATCCGTCAGGGCCGTTGTCAAGCCAGGCTTGTCGGCCCCGTATATGTTGACTTGGATGATTTCCGGTGCGGATTCATTCATTTTCTGTGTTTTTTCGCTGCTCATCGTGTCTTATCGTTGCAATGTGGGGTTTGGCGCTGCAAAGGTACATAATTTATCCCAAGGATGAAAAGGAATAGACGACATCCAGTCTGGCATCCCAGACATCCAGAGGTAGTCTCTCCAGCACTTGGAACGGGAAGGCGGCTCCCACTTTGACAGCCCGGCTCAGACGAGGCAGCAGGCGGTCGTAATAGCCTTTTCCCCTGCCCAGCCGGCCGCCCTGGGCCGTAAAGGCCACGCCGGGAATGAGGGCGAAATCAATCTCTTCGGGAGCGACATCCGGACAGGTTGGCAGCGGTTCGGGGATGCCCCGGTAGCCGGGACGCATCGCATCCGGAGCATAGGCTTTGAGCAGGAGTTCATCTCCGCAGACCAGTGGCAGGACGAGGCGCTTGTCGCCCGCCCAGCGCCGGAGAAGGGCCGTCGTGGGTACCTCGTCGGGAAGGGAGGCATAGAGCAGGACGGTACGGGCGCCACGGAAAGCCTTGGAAGCCTCGATCTGCCCCCACAGCCGCCCGGCCCATGCCTCCAACGAAACGCCGCTCCCCGGACCCTGACCTGAGCCGGAGCCCTGACCTGAGACCAGTCCGGAGCTCGCTGATTCAGGCACCCCGGCCGGGACATCACTATACTTGCCAGCCCGGACGCCCGTATTAAGAGCGGCCCAGGCTTGCTTCATTTCGCGGCGGATGCGTGCTTTTTCCTGCCGGGAGGCGTCCGAAGGATTCATCGGAACAATTGGCCTGGCTTACTTGGTCCAGGTGAAGAGGCGATAGAGGTTGCCGCCAATGGTGTTGCCCAGGACCAGACAGCAGAAAAGAAGCAGGACGCTGCCGAAATGCGCTCCGAGGAAAGACCAGGGTGCGCTCAAATAATAAAAGGTATCGGCGATGCAGTGGGGAAAGCCGCAGACGATGAACATAGGCACACCGAAGAGCAGCGGAATCCACTTGCCCTGACGGGCGAAATTGACGGCGGTGGTCATGATGAAGCCGCAACCGATGGCCAGCAGACCGCTGCGGACGATGCCGTTGATGGCCTGGCCGTCAGGTCCGCCGACGACCGATGCCGCCAGACGACCCTCCAGAAGCGCCTGTGCCTTGGTTTCCAGGCCCATCGGAGAAATTTTGGCGAGCAGCGCCACCAGCAGACACCCCACGATGTTGCCCAGCAGGGTGGGCAGGAGGTTGCAAACATCTTCGCGCGTGCGGAAAAAGCCCATCGCGCCGGTATAGAGTTTCAACTGATAATTCACGACAGTGGCCAGACCGAAGGAGAAGAGGACGGCACCGGCGACGCCGCCGAGGGCGAGATAGCCGAATCCGGCGATACCGATGGCGATGCCGGCGAGGATGCCGAGACGAAAAATTTCAAATGCTTGCTTCATAAGTCAAAGGATGTTGATAAACCTTGCAAAATTACATCAAACTCGTAAAACCACAAAATATATTTCGCAAATCCTCCGTCACATGCGGGCGCGTCGAGGGAGCATGGGCAATGGCTCAGTCGGCGGGGTGTGCGAGGTACATCAATGCGGTCTGGGCACAGGCACAGCCGAATACGGCAGGCAGGTAGGAGATGGTACCGACCATGGATTTTTTGTTGCGTTCTTCGACGGGGACGATGCCGCTGCGGTCGGGAAGTTCTTCACTGTAAACGACGGGAAATCCTTTGCGGATGCCCCATTTGCCCAGCCGCTTGCGCACGATGAAAGCCAACGGACAATTGCGCGATTTGGACAGGTCGGCGATACGCACCTGCGTGACATCCCATTTGGCCCCGGCCCCCATCGAACTGACCAGACGCAGGCGATGCTCCACGCAGAAGCGGATCAGCGCAAGTTTGGGAGCCAGGGTATCGATGGCATCGACCACGAAATCCACCCGGTCGGGCCATCCGGCGAGTTGTTCTTCCACGGTCGCCGCATCCAGGAACTCCTCCCGGCATTCCACATCGAGCGCCGGGTTGATATCCCGCAGCCGCGCCGCCAGTACGGCACATTTCGGAAGCCCCATCGTCGAAGTCAGGGCCAGAATCTGGCGGTTGCGGTTGGTCTCGCTCACTACATCATTGTCAAACAGGACAATATGCCCCACGCCGGCCCGGACGAGCATCTCGGCCGCATAACCGCCCACACCCCCGCAGCCGACCACGGCTACGCGGGCTTCAGACAGGCGGACAAGCGTCTCTTCGCCCAGCAGGAGCGCCTCTCGCTCCAGCCACGCCGGGACCGCCTTTGCACTTCCGCCTGCATCCGTGACGCCTGCGCCGCCCCCGATTACTTGCTCCGACATCACAGGCCTTTGGATTTGCCCTCATCCCAGATGGCGTCCATCTCGGCAAGGGTCATGTCATGCAGGTCCTTTCCCTGTTTGAGGGTATGTTCTTCGAGATAGCCGAAACGGCGGCGGAACTTGTCGCAGGCCTTGTTCAATGCCGTATCGGGATGGATGCCGTACAGCCTGCAGGCGTTGATGACGGCAAAGAGCAGGTCCCCGAATTCTTCCTCTTCGTGTACGGGGTCATTCTCCCCTGCCGCTTCCTCGGCTTCCGCCAGTTCCTCTCGCACTTTGGTCCACACATCCTCCTTGTGTTCCCAGTCAAAGCCCACGCCCCGCGCCTTGTCCTGCATCGCGTACGCCTTGAGCACGGGCGGCATGGAATCGGGTACGCCCGACAGTACGGTCTTGTTGCCCCCTTTTTCCTTGGCTTTGAGCATCTCCCAGGCCGTAGAGACCTCTTCAGGGGTCAGCGGCGCCGCTTTTTCATCGGGCGGATACACCCCGCCGGGAAAGACATGGGGATGGCGGTAAATCATCTTTTCGCAGAGTCCTTCCATGACATCGCCCACATCCCACAGCCCCTTTTCCCGGGCAATGCGGGCATAAAAGACGATATGCAGCAGCAGGTCGCCGAGTTCCTTGCGGATATCCCCGGACGCACCTTTGAGGACGGCGTCGCTGAGTTCGTACACCTCTTCCAAAGTCTGGGGCCGGAGTGACTCGAAAGTCTGCGAACCGTTCCATGCGCAGCGCTCACGCAAATAGTCCATGATGTCGAGGACTTGGGCAAAAATGGCCAGATTTTCTTCCTTGTTATGCATAGCGGCGGCGAATTTACAAAAAAATACTTATCTTTGGAAGATATTTTGACTTTGAGAGGAAATGATGAAAGAACTTTGCTATGTCTCCGCGGACGAGGCGGTCAGCCGCCTGCGCTCGCACGGACACATCCACTTGAGCAGCGTCGCCAGCGTACCCCACATCCTGATCGAGGCGCTCTGCCGAAGGGCAGACCGGGGCGAAATCGAAGATTTGCATTTCCATCATTTCCACACGGAAGGTCCCGCACCCTACAGCGAAGAACGCTACGAGGGAATCTTCTTTGAACAGGGCTTCTTCGTGGGCCCCAATGTCCGCGCCAATGTCAACGCCGGCTATGCCGACTACCTGCCCGTACACCTGAGCGACACGCCCCGGCTGTATCGCCGCGGACTGATCAGACTGCACGCGGCACTGGTACAGGTCTCCTTCCCGGACGAGAACGGAATGGTCTCCCTGGGCACCTCCGTGGACTGCTCCATCGCCGCCATCGACACGGCGGAAATCGTCATCGGAGTCGTCAACAAAAATGTCCCCTATTCGCACGGCGACCTCGTACCCGTCAGCAAGTTCGACTGTTTCGTACGGGATGACACGCCGTTGTTCACCGCCGTTTACAAAGAGCCGACCGAACTGGAGAATGCCATCGGACGCAACTGTACGGAACTCGTGGAAGACGGCGCCTGCCTGCAGATGGGCATCGGCTCGCTGCCCAACGCCCTCGCCGCCCAACTGGGCGGCCACAAAGACCTCGGCCTGCACACCGAAATGTTTGCCGACGGCCTGCTCGCCCTCATCAAGAAAGGCGTCATCAACGGCCGCAGCAAGACCATTGACAACGGCAAGGTCGTAGCCTCCTTCCTGCTGGGCTCCCAGGAGGTGTACTCCTTCCTCGACCACAACGACGCGGTCCTGATGAAGGACATCGCCTACACCAACGATCCGTATATCATCGCCAGGAACAAGAAAGTGACGGCCATCAATTCCGCCACCGAAGTCGATCTGACGGGCCAGATTTGCGCGGATTCCATCGGCACGCGCATTTTCTCCGGCACGGGCGGCCAACTGGACTTTGTCAAAGGGGCGTTCCTGTCGGAAGGCGGCAAATCCATCACGGCCTTCGCGTCGCGCACGAACAAAGGGAAAAACAAGATTGTCCCTACGCTCGCCCCGGGAGCGGGCGTGGTCACCCCCCGGGCGGACGCCCACTGGGTGGTCACCGAATGGGGTGCGGTCGATCTGACCGGAAAATCGCTTCAGGAAAGGGCCAAACTCTTGATTTCCATCGCTCACCCGGACGACCGGAACATGCTGGACGAAGAAGCGTTCAAGCGTTTCGGCCCCCACTATCATAATTTCAGTCTATGAAACGAATCTTTCTCCCGCTCATCCTCGCCTGCCTCGGACTGTCCGCCTGCAGGACCTACGAGAAGATCAATTATATCCAGGATGTCCGCCCGGGTGAAGAGGACAGGATCGAGAACTTCAACCCCATCCGCATCCAGCCCCGCGACATGGTATCCATCGTGGTCTCCAGCCGCAATCCCGAACTGGCCAAGTTGTTCAACCTGCCGGTCGTCAGTTACCAGGCGGGCAGCGAATTTTCCGAATACGGGACCAGCCAGCGCCTGCTCGGCTATACCGTCAGCGATGAAGGAGACATTGATTTCCCCATCCTCGGGACGCTCCATGTGGAAGGCCTCTCGCGCAAAGAGACGGCCGACCTCATCAAGCGGAAACTCATCGAGGGCGACTATATCAAAGACCCGGTCGTGACCGTCCAGTTCCTGAATTTCAAGGTCGCGGTCATCGGTGAGGTGATGACGCCGGGCACCTACACCTTCGAGGGGGACAAACTGACGATTCTCGACGCCCTGGGGATGGCACACGACCTGACCATCTTCGGCCGGCGCGACCGTGTTTTCGTCATCCGGGAGCAAGGCGGGCAGCGGACGATCCACAAAATGGACCTTCGCAGCGTGGAGATGTTCAAATCCCCCGCTTACTACCTCAAACAGAACGATGTGGTCTATGTCGAGCCCAACAATGTGCGGGCCGGCCAGTCCACCATCAACGAGAACAATGTCAAGAGCGTGAGTCTGTGGATCAGCATCGGGTCCTTCCTGGCCACGATCGCGACCCTGCTTGTCAATGTCATCCGTTAGGCGTATGGAGAGCACAAATTATAAGAATCCTGAAAACAATTCAGACACAAGCAAGTTGAGTCTGACCGAGTTGTGGCAGAGCATCTGGGCTTTTAAATGGTGGTGTCTGGCCTGCATGGCGGTCTGCCTGCTGCTGGCCGGTCTGTACATCTACCGCCGGCCGGCCGTCTATGTGCGCACGGCGAAAATCATCGTGGACGAGAACGGACAGAGTTCCGCCCTGAAGGATATCACCTCCTTCAGCAACACCCTCTACCGCAGAAATACTTTTTCGAGCGGGGTCAATGTATATAACGAGGTAGAAGCCCTTGCCGCCACGGACCTGATGGAAGTCGTGGTCCGGAAACTGGGACTCGAAACCGCCTATGCCGGGCGCCAGTTGCTGCGCGAAATCCCGTTGGACGACAACACCCCCGTCCGGATGAGCATCGTCCAGAGCGATATACGGGGCAGTTTTTCCTTCGTCGTCAAGAAAAAGGGGACGGAGACATTCTCGCTGGAGGATTTCCGGATCAACGGGAAGAAATGCAAGAGCGCTGCCGTAGCCGGTCATTTCTCGGACACGCTCAGCACGGATGTCGGCCGTATCGTCCTGTATCCCGCCGAGGGGCTGAACGAGTGGAAGAACGATATCCTCGTCACCTGGGTCAATGCCAAAAGCCGGGCGAAAGCCTACAACAACGCGCTTTCGGTCCATGTGGTGAACAAACAGAACTCGGTCGTGGTCCTGCGCACGAGCGATGTCTATGCCAAAAAGGCCGAAAACATCCTCTCCACGCTGATTGACTCCTACAACAACCAGTGGATTGAAAACGCCAACAAGACGGCCAACAACACCACCCGTTTCATCAACGAGCGCCTGGTGGTCATCGAACAGGAATTGGGTGAAATCGAAACCGCCCTGAAGGACTTCAAGGAAGAGCATCAGATCAGCGATGTCCGCAGCGAAGCCCAGATGTACATCACTCTGGTCGGGGATCTGGCCGGAAAGAGTTTCGAGGTCAACAACCAACTCAGCATCGTGCGTTTCCTGCATGATTACCTGGTCGATCCGGCCAATGTCTCCGCACTGATTCCCGCCAACACGGGCCTGAAAAGCGTCTCCCTCGAAAGTCAGATTGCCGAGTACAACAAAATCATGATCAACCGGGACATCCTGCTCGGCAACAGCAGCGAGAACAATCCGCTCATCGTCGATATGAACACGACGCTCGCCTCGATGCGCAGCGCCATCGTCCGGTCGATGGACAACCTGGTCAGTTCCCTGCGCATCGAGGCGGACAAAATCAAGACCCAGGAAGACGGCATGCTGGGCCGCATCGCCAACACGACCGGGGAAGAACTGCAACTGATCGGCATCCAGCGCCAGCAAAAGGTCAAGGAGTCGCTCTATGTCTATCTGCTGCAAAAGCGTGAAGAAAACGAACTGGCCTCGATGGTCAATGTCGCCAATACCCGCATCATCCAGACGCCGACCGGCGGCGGAGCGTCATCCCGTTCGCATCTGATCATCCTGATCGCCATCCTGATGGGCATCGCCATCCCCGTCGGCGTCGTGACCCTCAAGCGGACTTTGGACAACAAGGTTCGGCGGAAAGAGGATCTGGAAGGACTGACGATACCTTTCCTGGCCGAGATTCCCTTGTTGAAAAAAGGGAAAGGCGACACGGAACGGCAGATTATCGTCCAGGCGGACAAGCGGGACTCCATGAACGAAGCCTACCGCGTCCTGCGGACCAACATCGACATGATGGCCGGGCGGGACAACAAGGTATTCCTCTTCACCTCCTTCACGCCGGGCTCCGGAAAGACCTTCTCCGTGATGAATGTGGCGCAAAGCATGGCCATCAAAGGGACGCGGACGCTGCTCATCGACCTTGACCTGCGCAAGGGCAGCCTCAGCCAGGCCCTCCACAAGAGCGACAGGGGCGTTTCCACCTGGCTCTCGGGCAAAGACACCGACCTGGGCAGCCTCATCCTTCCGGTCGGAGAGCGGCTGGACCTGATTCCGGCGGGCCTCCTGCCCCCCAACCCGGCCGAATTGTTGCTGACGGTGCAATTCGAGGATATGATCGACCAGCTCAAAGACCGGTACGACTACATCTTCCTTGATTGTCCGCCCATCGACATCGTCGCGGACACGGCCATCGTGGCCAGAAAAGCGGACATCACGATTTTCACCATCCGTGCGGGCATGTTTGACAAACAGGACCTGCCGGTCATCGAAAATCTGTACCGCAACGAAAAATACCCGCACATGGCCATCGTACTCAACGGCATCGACTATGCCAACAAACTTTACGGGAACTATGGCTACCACCTGTACGGGAAGTACGGCGTAAACAAATATCATCAGAACTAAGCGTATGTGGCCGTTCAGCAAGAAATACAGTATCAGCGGCTGCGGACTGCTGGAAGAAGGGACAGACTGTCACAGCCATCTCCTCTGGGGCGTGGATGACGGCATCAAGGTGCCAGAAGACACGCTCGCCTGCCTGCATCTGATGGAGGAAGCCGGCCTGCAGCACCAATGGCTCACGCCGCACATCATGGAGGACATTCCCAACCGGGAAGAGGATCTGAAAGCCCGCTTTGCGGAGATTTGCGCGGCCTACGCGGCGGAAGCCGCACCCGAGAAGCGTCAGGTGACACTGCATCTCGGGGCCGAATACATGATGGACAATCTCTTTTCCGAACGCCTGGAGACCACGCCCCTGCTGACCACCTTTGAGGGCGAGACGCTGCTGGTCGAGACCAGCACGGTGTTTCCGCCCCTGAACATGGACGAGATTTTCCAGCGCATCCAACAGAAAGGCTACCGCCCGATGCTGGCTCATCCCGAACGCTACATCTATATGAAAGAGAGCGACTACAAAGACCTGTATTACAAAGGCATCCTCCTGCAACTCAACCTCCCTTCGCTCCTGGGCTCGTACGGGGAGATGGAGAAGGCCAAGGCCGAATGGATGCTGGAACGCGGCATGTACTATACATTCGGCACGGACACGCACCGGGTCAAGCAACTGGAAAATACGATCAAGAACAAAAACCTGTCCGAAAAAGTCGTCGGACAACTGCTGAATCTGAAACGATAGGATCGGCGTCAGCGCCTCTTCAGTACCCGGAGCAGGCTCTCCCGCATCCATTTCAGGAGATACAGCGACACATCCAGCGGGAACAAGGAAATCCGGCTTTGCAGGCGTGCCAGGACCAGCCGGAAAGACTTGCTTTTCTTGCGCGAATAACTGTCCTCCTTCCTGCCGGCCCACTTTCCCCGGCCATAACGGCCGAAATTGCCTTCTACAAGAATAATGGAAAGCACGCGCTCCGCTTCTTGCGCCCGGTCCTCCTCATACAAAGGCATACGAGCGGGAGCGATGCCCAGGAAGCGGACCGACAGGCAGGCAAAAATCTGCCAGGCGCTCATCAGTCCGAAACGGCGGAGTCCGTCAGCCAGTTCCACCGGGTCGATTTCCCGATAATGACGGTCCACGAAAAGCGTCCAGTCGCACAACTGACGCAGGCCGATGCCGCCTTCGATGAAATGGTGATAGATGTGTCCCAGCAAGAAGATGGCATTGTAAGTAACAGGCGGCACACACACCGTCCCGTCGGCGAAAGGAAGCGAAACGGTACGCTCCGGCCGGGACAGGGAGGAACGGGTATAGCGCTCGAAATGGCGGCGGCGCCACGGGCGCTGGAGAATCAGGGGGTGGAAATGCAATTCGATATTGTAGCGCCCGCTACGAAAACTCCCGTGCTTGTCGGTCGTCTGACGGACGGTGTCATAACGGGCGGAAAGCAGCGCTGCGGCACGGGGATAATCTTCGGGGAAGACAAAAAGATCGATATCCCCGCAGTTACGGCTCTCCGGATGGGGATAAAGAGCGGCCATCGACTCCCCTTTCAGCAAAACGGAAACGATGCCGGAGGCACGCAGCAGGGCATCGGCTTCGACAATCAGGCGGTTGAGGTCATTGTGGACTTGAAGGGTCTGCATCCGCAGATTCTGCACCTTCAGCAAGGCACGGGGCGGGATTTCAACCAGTTCCTCCCCACGGGCTTTCTGGGCGGCGATGAGCGTTTCCAAGCCGTCCTGCACCACCAGCAGGGTGGTCTGGCGCTTGGCCAGCGACAACAGAGAGGACCAG